>CALCIC010000644.1 GCA_937907405.1 uncultured Isosphaeraceae bacterium
CCGCCGGTTCTGGCCCGAGTTCGGCCGTGACGCCGAGGCGGCCTGCGCGCATCTGGATTTCGGGATCGATCCGCCGGGGCGATGGCGAGGACGTCAGGCCTGGTATCTGTGCAATCAGGCGATCTATTCGCCCCAGCGCCGCGAACACGGCGGCCCCAGGCTCGATCGCGTGTCGTCGGCTCATCCGTTGCGCTGCGTCGTGTTCGATCAGGATCCCGAAAGCCCGACGGTGATCGATTGGCTGGGCAGGATGCGGACGAATTACGCCCTGCGATCGACGTCGACGATCGCCCCCCTCATCACGCTCGGCGATCCGCCGCGGCAAGTCGCCGAACACTGGCGGATTTACGAATTCGTCCCGCGAACGGACGAGGAGAACCACGTTCCGATGGAGACGTCGCACGATGAGCGCTGAAGCTCCTGGCCTGGCGGCCTTACGGCCTCTGACGCCTCTGCTGGTCGATCGCGAGGCGGCGAAGGACGACCGTTGGTTCGTCCGCGCGAGCTGGTGGTTCGTGGTTCTGGGGATTCTGGCCCGGCTGGTCCGCTATCTGGTCGACTATCCGATCTGGCACGACGAGGCGTTCGTCGCGGCCAGCCTGTGGGACCGAGGCATCGACGATCTGGCTCGGCCGCTGGAATACGGCCAGGTCGCCCCCTGGCTGTTCCTGGTGATTGAACGGCTTGTGGTCCTTTGCCTGGGCTACACGGAGATGACGCTCCGATTGTTCCCCACGGTTTGCAGTGTGCTGAGCGTGGTGGTATTCCGCCATCTGGCGTCGCGGTTGTTGCGAGGATGGGCGTTGGTGCTGTCGACGGCGATCTTCGCCTGCGCGTTCTACCCGATTCGCCACGGCAACGAGATCAAGCCGTACTCGGCGGACCTACTCGCCGCTCTCCTGCTGCTGACGTTGGCGGTCGAGTATCTTCGCAAACCCGATTCAAGCTTGTGGTTGTGGATCGCCGCGGCGGCGTCGCCGGTGTTGCTGGGGCTGTCCTATCCCGCCGTATTCGTGGCTGGCGGGATCGGACTGGCGCTGGCGCTCCCGATCGCGGCTCGGGGCGCGACGCGGGTCCGCCTGGGCTTCCTTGCTTTCGGGTTCATGGTGGTCGGCTCGTTTTTGGCGATCTACATGGCGGCCACGGTCGTTCAGCAGCGCGAGATGGGATCGTTCTACCGGCTGGGATACTGGAAGGACTCGTTTCCGCCGCTCGATCAGCCCTGGTGGATACCGGTCTGGCTGCTCGACATGCACGGCGGGAACATGTTCGCCTACCCGATCGGCGAGCGGAAAGGGGGCAGCAGCGCGACGCTCGGCTGTGCGCTGGTGGGATGTCTCGCGCTCTGGCGGCGCGACCGTCGGATCCTGATGGCCGCATTGACGCTGCCGTTCGGACTCGGGCTCGTCGCCGCCTTCATGGGTCGCTATCCCTACGGCGGCGAGGCCCGGATCATGCAGTATCTAGCCCCGTCGATTTGCCTACTGGCGGGGCTCGGGGCGTCGGCATTGCTGGCTCGGCTGTCGCGTCCGACGATCGCCTGGGGAGCGCCTCGGGCGTTGCTCGGGGCGATGGCGGCCCTGGCCGTCGGCTTGATCGCGCGCGACCTGGCTAACCCGTACCGGGTGCCGGCGGACCTTCGCGCGCGGGAGTTCGCCCGCCGGTTCTGGACCGAGCAGAGCAAGGGCGCCGATCTCGCTTGCCTCAAGTCGGACCTCGGAGTCGAATTCGATCCCCACACCTGGCGCGCGGGGATGTCGGCGGTCTACCTGTTCTACCAACGGGTGTATTCGCCCCGTCATCGGTCGGGCGCGCCGTTCGAGATCGGCCGCGAAACGTACAAAGACGCCCATCCGCTGCGAATCGTCGTCTACAACGACCTCAACCCCGATACGTCACGCATGAAGGCGTGGCTGTCCGAGATGGATCGCGATTATCTGCTGCGCCGGTCGGAGACCTTCGTGGTCGACCCCGGCAAGAACGGAGAGTCCTGGCTCCGCGACGTTTACGGCGTGTTCGAATTCGTGTCGCGGGCGCCGGCGCGGACGGCCGCGGGGTCGGAGGGAGCGGCGCGGTATTGAATGTACCTAGAACGCTCTGGCCAACGATGGTTGGCAAAGATAAGCTAGTAGGCTAAGTGAGCGTGAAGCCGCGCCCTCGGGCATGGTTTCGCGACTCGAGGCCGACGATCCCAAAAATTCGACGTGACGGGGTTCGCCATGCGTTTGGAGGCAGTAATCCTGCCCGAGCTGGGGACCGGTCCGGACATGCCGATCGTCGTCAGCCACTGGTACGCGGGCCGCGGAGAATTCGTCTGGGAAGGGGATCGACTGGTCGAGATACTCGCCGGTCCCCTGACGTTCGACGTTCCCGCGCCGGCGACGGGACGCCTCGTGGAGATTCGCGGTCGGGAGGACGACCTGGTAGAGCCAGGTTCGGTGCTCGGCTACGTCGCTCCGAACGACGAGCGATACGGTGGCGACGACTCGACGAACCGGACCGGGGACGACAGCGGACGCACTCCGGGCGATTCTCCCCGTCGGTCAGGTCGCCCCCGGTCATGACCACGTTTCACGAACGATCCGCTGGCGTCATCCCCTATTGCCGCACGGGAGATCAGGGTTGCATCTACCTGGTCCTGCATTCGGCCACGGTTCGAAATCCGCGCGCGAAGTGGGAATTCCCCAAGGGGGGCGTCGAGAGTGGCGAGAGCACGCGCGAGACCGCCGCGCGCGAGTTCCACGAGGAGACCAGCCTGGCGAACTGGACGATCCGCGAGGGATTCGAGCGCAGCCTTTCTTACACCTACATCCGTCGCGGTCGCAAGGTCGTCAAAACCGTTACGTATTACGTCGTCGAGGTCTTCGCGCCAATCCAGCCGACGCAGTCCGTCGAACACGTCGCGGACCCTCACGGCGACTGGTTTCAGTGGGGGACTTTCGAGGAAATCAACCGCTTGCTCTATCACACCAAGATCCGCCAGGTGTTCGCCGAGGCTCAGGCCTGGATCCAGGGAGGCCCTCCGCCGGAGTCGGCGCCCGAGAGCGAAGCCGAGTCGACGCCGATTTGACGCCCGAGTCCAGGAAAGGGGGGGAACCGAAATGGCAGACGACAAGAGCCCAAGCCTGCTCCCCTGGAAACGCCCCCATCCGGGATTCTTCCTGGCGTTCGAGGGGCCCGACGGCGGTGGTAAGTCGACCCAGGCGGATCGGCTCGCCGACTGGCTCCGGGAAGACGACGCGCTCGACGTCGTCACCTGCCGTGATCCCGGCAGCACCCGTCTGGGCAACCGGCTCCGCGAGATTTTGCTGGAACGAGGCGAGCTTCAACCGACTTCGACCGCCGAGATGCTCCTCTTCATGGCGAGCCGCGCGCAGCTCGTCGCGGAGGTCGTCCGACCCGCGCTGGAGGCGGGGCGGGTCGTGATCTGCGATCGTTACCTGCTGTCGAACATCGTCTACCAGGGAAGCGCCGGCGGACTGCCGATCGACGAGATCGCGCGAGTCGGCCAGGTGGCGACCGGCGGACTGCTGCCGGACCTCACGCTGGTCCTCAACATCTCCCGAGACGAGGCCAAGCGGCGGATCGGTGCGTCGCGCGACCGACTGGAAGATCGCCCCGAGAGTTATCACGCCCAGGTCGCAAAGGGTTATCTGGACGCCCTCTTGTTGATGTCGGACGGTCCCGAGGGGTGTACCTATTACCCCTCGCCGATGGCCGCGATCGACGCCGGCGAAGAGGCCGAAGCGGTCGCCCGCCAGATTCGAAAGGAGGTCGCCAATGCCCTCCGTCTTAGTCCGTGGCCATGACCGCGCTCGGTCGTCGCTTCGTTCGAGCGCCCAGGCGGGACGGTTTCCCCACGCCTTCCTGTTCGTCGGGCCGGAGGGGATCGGCAAGCGGACGTTCGCGCTCTCGGTCGCTCAGGCGCTGCTCTGCGAGCAAAACCCAGAGGACCTGCTCGAATCGTGCGGGAGTTGCCCGGGGTGTCTCCAGGTCGAATCCGGATCGCATCCCGACCTGATCGTCGCGGCGCGCCCCGAAGACAAGCAGGAGCTGCCGATCCGGGTGATCCGCGACCTCTGCGCCGAGTTCGGCCTCAAACCGGCGCGCGGAGCGCGCAAGGTGGCGATCGTCGACGACGTCGACACCATGAACGAGGAGGCGGCGAACGCCTTTTTGAAGACCCTGGAGGAGCCGCCGCCGGGCGCCGTGCTGTTCTTGATCGGCACGGCGGCCGAGCAGCAGCTTGAGACGATCGTCTCGCGGTGCCAGGTCGTCCGGTTCGACCCCCTGCCCTCCGACGAGCTGGCAGGGCTGCTGCTGGAGAAGGGACTCGCCGCTGATCCAGCCGAGGCCGCCAAACTCGCCGGCCTGGCCGAGGGGAGCGTCAGCCGGGCGATCGGACTGGCCGACCCCGACCTCGACCGCTACCGACGCGATCTGATCGACGGCCTGTCCGGCGAGCGCGGGTTCGACCCGGCCGAGCAGGTCCAGCAGCTTTTGGCCTTCTCGAAGAAGGCCGGCAAGGAGACCTCCGCCCAGCGTCGGCGGGCCAGCCTGATGGTCGGCGAGCTGGCCCGGCTTTTCCGGGGGGTTCTGTGGCAGACCGCCGGCCTGGAACCGCCCTCGGCCGACCCCGCCGACCGCCAGGCGGTCGCCCGGCTCGCCGCGCGACTCGAGCCCGAGGACGTCTTCATCCTCGCCGACCGCGCGCTCGCGGCCGATTACCAACTCGGCCGCAACCTGTACATGCCGGTGGTCCTGGAGTCGCTGTTCCACGACCTCGCCAAGATCATCAATCCGAGGGCCCGGGCCTGACGGAGTTGGTCGCGAGGGCCTCGACGTCTCTCCAGAGCGTCCGCCATTCCTCCCGCTCGGATTCGGGGAGTTTGGCCAGGGCGTCGGGTTCGCGGAGGCCGGCGAGGTCGGAGTCCCGCCGCCAGTGCGTCATGATTCGTTGCACGGCGACGCGATCGGCGGGGGAACCGCCGTCAAGCATCTTTGCCCACAACGCCAGGTCGGCTCTGAGCCAGTCGAGAGCCTGCTTCCGCAGGCGGGCCTTCTCGGCGTCGTCGAGGTCGGCGGCGTCATCCCCCCGGCCGGCGGCGGCGAGCGAGGCGAAACAGGCGGCGTTGTAGCGATGGCAGGACTTCAACTCATCGGCCAGTTTAGGGTCCGCGGCGAAGGCGTCGGCGTAGAGTCGCGCCGCCTCGTGGCTTCGCTTCTTGGCCTGGCCGACCTCGGTCAAGCCGAGGCGTTCTTCGTTGGTGGTCGGCTTGTAACGGCCGTACAGGAAATCGGCGAGCTTCTCCCGGGCCGCCGCCCGCTCGGCCAGGGCAAGTTTGGGACGAGCGGTTTCATAGCCGAGTTCGACGGCCTTCTTGAAGCTGGCGACGGCCTCGTCGATCCGCCCCTTCCTGCTTTGCACAAGGCCCAGGTTGAAGTGGGCCGCGGCGAACTTGGGGGCGAGTTCGACGGCCTTCTTGAAACAGGCGACGGCCTCGTCGATCTGACCCTTCTCATCAAGCGCGGCGCCCAGGCTGTTGTGTGCCGTGGCATTTTTCGGGTCGAGTTCGACGGCCTTCTTGAAACAGGCGACGGCCTGGTCGATCTGCCCCTTCCCGCCAAGCGCAATGCCCAGGCTGTTGTGAGCCGCGGCGAACTTCGGGTCGAGTTCGACGGCCTGCTTGTAACAGGCGACGGCCTCGTCGATCCGACCCTTCTTGTCAAGCACAAGGCCCAGGCTGAGGTGGGCCCGAGCGTACTTCGGGTCGAGTTCGACGGCCTTCTTGAAACAGGCGACGGCCTCGTCGATCCGACCCTTCTTGCTTTGCACAAGGCCCAGGTTGAAGTGCACCGTGGCGTGCTTCGGGTCGAGTTCGACGGCCTTGTTGAAACAGGCGACGGCCTCGTCGATCTGACCCTTCTCATCAAGCGCGGCGCCCAGGCTGTTGTGTGCCGTGGCATTTTTCGGGTCGAGTTCGACGGCCTTCTTGAAACAGGCGACGGCCTGGTCGATCTGCCCCTTCCCGCCAAGCGCAATGCCCAGGCTGTTGTGAGCCGCGGCGAACTTCGGGTCGAGTTCGACGGCCTGCTTGTAACAGGCGACGGCCTCGTCGATCCGACCCTTCTTGTCAAGCACAAGGCCCAGGCTGAGGTGGGCCCGAGCGTACTTCGGGTCGAGTTCGACGGCCTTCTTGAAACAGGCGACGGCCTCGTCGATCCGACCCTTCTTGTCAAGCGCAACGCCCCGATTGAAGTGGGCCGGGGCTAACTTCGGTTGGAGTTCGATGGCCTTCTCGTAGGAAGATAGCGATTCGTCCACCTGTCCAGCGTTCTCCAAAACGCAGCCCAGGTTTATGCGGGTGCCCGCGCTATCGGGCCGCAGGGCGACCGCGACGGTCAGGAACCGCACCGCTTCGTCGTTCTCGCGAGGCGTCGAGTTTGCACCCGACAATCCCATTCCAAGATCGTTGTTGATCCAAAAGTCCGCCGGGTACTGCCGCTGAGCACGCCGTAGCAATTCCAGCGCCGCATGCCTGACCACGCGCGACGGCCCCTCCTCAACCGGGTCGAGGTCCTTGATCCCTCTGGCAATTCGCGTCAGCGTCCGCGGGGTTTGTTTGCGAACGTCGACCTCCGCCGCCAGCTTCTTCAGGGACTGCAGCCGCTTCGTCGCGTCCGGTTCGGCCAGCGCCGCACGAAACGCCCTGGTCCAATCGTTGGCTGGCTCCGCCGCCGAAGCGACCGCGCGCAGCCATTCGACGTGCGGCTCGTCGATCCCCCGTTTCGGGTCGCTGGCCAGGTCGACCCACTCGTCCAGGGCCGCGATCACAGCCTCACGGACCGCCGGCGGCCGTCGCCCGATTCGCGCGGCCGCCGCGTCCGGCGCGCCTTCCCCCGCCGCCATCCCATAAGCCCGGAACGCCTCGCGGAACAGCGGCACGGCGCGTCCAAGGACGAATTGTAACTCCAGCGACGTCTCCGCCTGGGCCAGTCGGGCCGCCTCGAGAGCGGCGACCAGGCGGTGGTCTTTCTCCTCGTCGTCCAACTCGGCTTGCAGTCGGGTGGCCTGGGCCTTCAGCGCGTCGTCGGCCGGGCCTCTCTCGACCAGGGCCGTCGCCCGCTGGGCCTGCTCGCGGGCCTGCGCGAACAGCGCGGCGGCGCCGGAAGCGGCCGACCCGGCCCGCGCCCGCAGCGCCGTCGCCTGGTTCAGAGCGTCGTTGACGTCGCGGTTCAGAGCGAGTCGCCTCGCGTCGCGCTCGCCCTTCACCCAGAGCCAGCCGCCGCCGACCAGGACCGTCAACGTCAGCACGCTCGCCGCGACGACCGTCGTCAACCGCCGTCGCGCCCGCTCCTCGACGCTGTTCAACTCGGCGCGACGCATCCGCTCCTGCACGCCCGCCAGGTAGGCCGTCATCCGCTCGGCCACCGCGGAGGCGTCGCGAGGTCGGTCGTCGCGCTCGCGGGACAGGCAGTCCTTCGCCAGGTCGATCAACTCGGCGTCGGCGCCGCTGGCGTCGAGCCGGGCGAGCGCCTCGGTAGTGTCGCCGAGGGCCGCCTTCCGCTGGATCTCGCCGGAGCTTCGGCCGGTGAACGCCGGCGAATCCGTCAGGATTTCGCAGAGGATCGAGCCCAGCGCGAAAACGTCGGCGCGTTCGTCGACCTGGTCGATCTGGCCGCGGGCCTGCTCGGGCGCCATGTACGAAGGGGTCCCCATCACCGATCCGGCGCGGGAATGGTCGGCGTCGGAGTCGCCGCTGCGCGCGGTGGCGATCACGGTCTCGTCACAGACCTCGCCGGCGGACGCGTCGTCGACGACCCCGCCCCGCGGCAGCACCTTGGCGAGTCCCCAGTCCATCACCTGGACCTCGCCGAAGCCCCCCACCATCACGTTCGACGGCTTCAGGTCGCGGTGGATCACCCCCCGGGTGTGGGCGTAGGCCATCGTCTGGCAGACGGCCTCGAAGATGGACAGGAACCGGGGCAGATCGGCCTCGGGACCGGGTCGGGCGTCAAGCAGTTGCGCCAGGGTGTGCCCCTTGACCAGCTTCATCGAGAAGAACGGCCGACGGTCGCTCATCGTCCCCAGTTCGTAGATCGGCACGATGCCGGGGTGTTGCAACTGGCCTCCGATCTGGGCCTCCTCGACGAACCGGCGGACCATGGCGGCGTCGTCGCGAAGGTCGTCGCGGAGCACCTTGACGGCGACTTCGCGGCCCAGGTCGGGGTCGCGACCTTTCAAGACCGCGCCCATGCCGCCGCGCGCGATCTCGCCGTCGATGCGGTAGCGAATCGATCCTCCGGCGTCGCCGCTCAGCCGGACGATCGGCCCCGGGGCCTCGCCGGGGCCGGTGTCGCGGAGCAGGACGCGGGGCACCGTCCCGATCGACTGGGCGATGGTGTCGAGGACGCCGGCGTCGGACGTCTCGAATTCGCCGATCGCGGCGGACGCGTCAGCCCAGGGCCCGAGCAACGCGGCCTTGAGCAGGCATTGCGGACAGAGCCCTCGGGGGGCGTCCGCGGGCACGGCCGCGCCGCAATCCGGGCAGATGCGTTCGGGTTTCATGGCGACGTCCCTCGTCGGCTCGCGAAGCGTCCAGAATCTCGGCCTCCACCCATTGAGAACGGGAAATCCCGCCGAAGGTTACGCAAATCCGTGCGAGATTATCGAGCGAGGGCGGCGAACAGGGCGCGGATCTCCCCTTCGACGTCGGCCGGATCGGCCACCGTGCGGGCGATCTCCTCGCGGAGGATCGCGCCATACCGCCGCCTCAGCCGCGAGGCCGCCGTCTTGACGGCCCCTTCGGTCATCGCCAACTCGGCGGCGACGGCCGCGAACGGGACGTCGCTCCGTCCGCCGGTGAGGATCGGAAGCAGGCGAGAAACGAGAGCGGCCTTCCCCGTTGCGAGCGCTTCCGCCTCCAATCGCGCGACGGCGCGCTCCAGCAGTCCGACGGCCCATCGCCGCTCGAAAAGCCGCTCGGGCGTCGAATCATCGGCCGGCTCGACCGCGTAGCGGCCCTCGGCGTCGAGGAGGTCGAAGGAGATCGGCGACCGGCCGCCGCCCCGCTTGGCGGCGCCGTCACGGGCGTGGCAGTCGGCGAGATGGTGGACGCAGACGGCCATGAGGAACGAACGAAACCGGCCGCGCTCGGGCTCAAGTTCGGCCAGCCCATGACGACCCAGCAGGTTGACGAACGTGCCCTGCACAAGGTCGGCGGCCTCCTCGGGCGGATGCCCCTTGCGACGCACGAACGCATAGAGCGGATACCAGTAGGCGGCGCAGAGCTCGGCAAGCGCCTCGGGGTCGGCGCGCTCGCCCGCCTCGACGACCTGGCTCCAGCGGGTCGTCGGGAACGAAGCGTTCGAGGAGGGGTTGGGATCTGAACCGGCCACGATGAGCCTCCAACCCGGATCGAGAGCCTGCGTGAGGCGACGGCTTCCTGAATCCACACGTCGTCGAGTCTACGGCGCGCCGGCTCTGCGTCTCAACCGGCCGCCTCAAGATCGCGACTCGTTCCCCTCCGATGATGGTCCGGCGTCGGCCGGGGGCCTAGAATAGGTATGAAGGGCGACGCGCGCTCCGCGCTCCCTCGCAACACGGTCCCAGCAAGGAGATCCGACATGTCCGCCCCGTCCTCTCCGACTCCCTCGCAGGAACAAGGCCCGACGCTGGGTCAGTACCTGATCGATCGACTCGCCGAACTCGGCGTGGATCATGTTTTCGGGATTCCGGGCGACTACGTGCTCGGGCTCTACAAAATGATTGAGCAAAGCCCGATCAAGCTGGTGGGGACGACCCGAGAAGACAGCGCGGGGTTCGCCGCCGACGCCTACGCGCGGGTCCACGGGCTGGGCTGCGTCTGCGTCACGTACGGCGTGGGGGGCCTGTCGGCCTGCAACAGCATCGCCGGCGCCTACGCCGAGAAGTCGCCGGTGATCGTCGTGAGCGGTTCGCCCGGGCTGGGCGAACGCGTGCATCAACCGATGCTGCATCACCAGGTGAAGGATTATGACACTCAGCTCAAGGTCTTCCGCCAGCTTACCGCCGCCTCGGCGGCGCTCGACCACCCGGAGACCGCGTTCAGCGAGATCGACCGCGTCCTCGAGGTCGTGGTCCGAACCAAGCGGCCGGTCTACCTGGAGATCCCCCGCGACCAGATTGGAATCCTCCGATCGGGCCCGCAAGGCCGGCCCAGGCCCGAGCGCAAGAGCGACCCGCTCGCCCTTCGCGAGGCGCTTGACGAAGCTTCGGCGCGACTTGAGAGGGCCGAACGGCCGGTGATCCTCGCCGACGTCGAAATCCACCGCTTCCGATTGCTCAAGGAGCTTCTGGAACTCGCCGAATCGACGGGCATGCCGATCACCTCGACGATCCTGGGCAAGAGCGTGATCTCCGAGGCGCACCCGCTGTTCGCCGGAGTCTATGGGGGAGGGATGGGACAGCCCGAGGTCACCGCGCTGGTCGAGTCGGCCGACTGCCTGTTGATGCTCGGCTGCTTCCTCAGCGACATCAATCTCGGGATCTTCACCGCCAAGCTTGATCCTTCCCGTTGCATCGACGCGACCAGCGAGCACCTGCGGATCGGTCATCACCACTACCGAGGCGTCCACCTCGACGACTTCATCCGGGGGCTGATCGCCCGGAAGCCGGCCTGCAAGCGCGTGCCGGTGCCCATGCGATCCGATCCGTTCGCCGACGTCGACATGGGCGCGGGGGACTCGAAGACCACCTCAGCGCGACTGTTCGCGCGACTCAATCTGTTCCTGGCCGAAAACCGCGGTACGACGGTCATCGCCGACGTCGGCGACTCGCTGTTCGGGGCGATGGACCTGGAGATGCACCAGCACACCGAGTTCCTGAGCCCCGCGTATTACGCATCGATGGGGTTCAGCGTCCCCGCGGCGGTCGGGGCCGGACTGGCGAACCCGAGCTCGCGGGTGCTGGTCGTCGTCGGCGACGGCGCGTTCCAGATGACCGGAATGGAACTGTCGACGATCGCCCGAAACGGTCTCAACCCGATCGTGGTCGTGCTCAACAACCACGGCTACACCACCGAGCGGCTCCTGTTGGAAGGCGAATTCAACGAGGTCCAAAGCTGGGCGTTCCACCGCATCCCCGACGTCCTGGGGACCGGCCTGGGAATCGAGATCAAGACCATGGCCGAACTCGACGCGGGACTCGCCAGGGCCCTGGCGAACACCCGCGGCTTCAGCCTGCTGAACGTCCACCTCGACCCCTACGACCGCAGCCCGGCGCTCGATCGCCTCTCCGCCAAGTTGGCGGCCGTCGTCCAGCAGCGCGCCGACGATTGAACAAGGAACGAGATCGCCGAAACACAAACGAACCGGCCGACGCAATCGAGGGCGTCGGCCGGTTCGTACTGGTTCTCTGGCGATCGGGCGGCGGTCAGCCGGGAAGTCGGTTGCCCGCGCTCGAGAATCGCTGAGCCTTGAGCCGGGTCGGCACGATCAGTCCGGAATGGACCCACGCGTAGGTGTTGCCGTTGTGGAACCGGCCGCGGTTGAACACGTCTCGGCCGAGCGTCCAGACGCCGGTCCCCCTGTCGTTGAGGCGGCTGGCGTCCTGCCTTCGACCCTGGACCTTCTGACCGTTGAAGGCCCGGATGCGCTGCCGGAAGGCGCCCGGCGGCTGGTACTGGTTGAGTGCGACGCTCACGGGGATCGGGGCGTAGTTGTACTGCGACATCGCCGAGATCGTCGGCACGAACGAGCCGCCGAAGTGGCTCAGATAATTGATCGGCGTGACCAGCCCTGGGGGCACCGGAGCACCGACCGCGCTGACCGATCCGCCGCCTCCGCCGCCTCCGCCGCCGCCGCCGATGTTGATCGCGGCCGTCCCCTGGAACGGGAGCACGCCTTCAGCCGAAGTCGCCCGCGTCACGCCGGTGACGACCAAATTCGAATTCCCCGACGGCAGGTTGAGCGACGACCGCGGCGTGATCGTGATGATCGCCCGCTGCGTGTTGTTGGGGTCCGCCGTGACCGTGGCGTTGGCGAACGCCACGCCGTTCACCCTGATGCTCGTCGGGTCGATGTCGGTCAACGCGACGAACGGCTGCCCGGTGGGGGTGGTCGAGTTGGTGACGTAGATCCTCATCGCGGCGGGGTTGGTCGCGTTGATCGAGAACGGCGACGTCGTCGAATTGTCGATCTGAGGGATGGTGGTGATGATTCCATTGGTCGCCGGCGGGATGCCCAGGGTGATCATCGCCCCGAGAACGATGAACCCGCCGCCGGCGCTCGACTTGGTGGAGTCGATGGTGTAACCCG
>CALCIC010000645.1 GCA_937907405.1 uncultured Isosphaeraceae bacterium
GCGACCGTCTCCCCCCACGTCCGGAACCGCTTGCTCCTCTGGCTCGTCTGCGGCCTGGGGTTCTCGGTCCTCGCCTGGGGGACTTCGGGGGGGCTTTCCCCGCGATCGGTCGTCGGAGTCGGCGGATCACGGTCTTCCGGGGCGGAGGTCGCCCACGGCGAGGCCGGCGTCAAGGCCAAGGTCAAGGCGGGTCCGTCGCTGGCCTTCGCCCGCTGGCTGGCGAGCTCGGGGGCGCTCGGAATCGACGAGGCGAACGCCTTCTCGATCCCGGCGCCGGCCCCGACCCCGGCCGCGCTGGCGCATCGCGAGCATGTGGAGGCCGACGACGACGAGGTCCTGTTCGCGGCGATGGAGCGGCTTGAGCGGCGGATGGCGGCCGGCATGATCCGCGCCCGCGATTCGGTCGTGACGCTTGAATACAAGGCGGCCGACGGCCTCGACGGCGCCCGCCGAGCGGCGACGGGGGTCGTGGTCAACGACCACGGCGACGTCCTCTCGGTTCGGATCGACCGACCCGTTCCAACGGCCGGCGAGTCCGACGAATCGGCCTCGTCCCGGATCTCGGCCCGCGACGCCTTCGGCCGCCGTCACCCGGCGCGCTGGATCGCCGCCGATGTCGACACCGGGCTGACGCTGCTGCGGATCGCCCCGCGCGTCGTTCGGCCGATCCGATCAGCGGCCGAGCCGCCGGCTCTGGGGAGTCAGGTCTTCGTGATCGGCAATCCGTTCGGTCTGGGGCATTCCGTCAGTCGGGGGCAGATCGCCGGCCTCGACCGCACGTTGGAGCTGCGTTCCCGGCAGATCAATGGATTGATCCAGATCCAGACGCCGTTGTTCCCCGGCGACAGCGGCGCGGCGGTGGTCAACTTCCGGGGCCAGTGGCTGGGGCTGGTCCGAGGCGGCCTGGCGAGCGGCTCGGCCGAGCACGGCGCGCCGACGGAGCGAGGCGACGACCTGGGCTTCGCCGTCCCCGCCGACCACGCTCTCTGGATCGCCGAGCAGCTCCGGGAACTCGGCCGGGTCGACCGTGCGTACCTGGGGGTCCGCCTCGAATCGGAGTCGAGCCAGGCCGCGCCCCCCGAGGGCGCCGCGCTCGTCGACGTCCTGCCCGACACCCCCGCGGCCCGGGGAGGGCTTCAGATCGGCGACCGGATCGTGTCGTTCGACGGCCAGCCGATGCGGACCCCCCTCGACCTGACCGAGCGGCTCGACCGGACCCTCGCCAACAAGCCGGTCCGGCTCGAAATCGTTCGAGGCCGCGACGCCGACGGAGCACCGCTGCGCAAGGCGATCTGGGTCGAGACGGCCAACCGCCCCGCCGCTCCGGCCGTCGCCGAAGGTGAGACTCTCGCTCCCGCGTCGGTCGGCCCGCCGCGGGCCGATGAGCTTCCCGTCGCGCTCCCCCGGGCGGTCGCCGACCGTCTCGAAAGTCTGGAGCGCCGGCTCGACCAGTTGGAGCGTCCCGCGCCAGGGCCGAACCACGTCGAAGCCCAGGCGAGCACCGGCCAGGGCCGTCCCTGACGAGTCCGTGAGACCGCGCCCCGCTCAATTCTCAAAGAAGAGGACCGGTCCGGTTGATCGACGAGGACGGTTTTCCACTCGGGACGCGCCGGCCTCGGCCGTCCGAATTGGGGTTTCGGCCTTTGCATCCGGCCGGTAAGATGCGGGCCGAGAGTTATTCTTGCGGAGCGCAACTGGAGTGTCCCCGCCGCCGTCGAGGAAGGATCCTGTGAGCACGGCCAATCCCGCCATCACCGCCCCTCGGGCGCTGCCGCCCGTCCTGGGGCGTCTGCTCAGCGGCACGTTCTGGCTGGCGCTTCGCGTCCCGCTTCAGGTCGTGTTTTCGCTGTGGACGACCCGGCTGATCCTGGACACGATCCACGCCGACGCGATGGGCGCGTATCGATACGCCATCGGGTTCGGCTTCTTCCAGATGCTGTTCGAGTTCGGGATCAGCTCGGCGCTCCAGCGGCAGATCTCCGATTCGTGGACGCGGGGGGATCGCGAGGGGGTCGACCGGGCCGTGGCCTGCGGCCTGAATTTCTACGCCGCGATGGCCTTCGTGCAGATGGCGGCGCTTCTGGGGGTCACCTACTGGGTGTTGCCGACCACGGGGTTCAGGGGGGAGTCGTACGACCTGATCGTCAAGCTGCTCTGGCTCCAGATCGTGACCGCCCCCTGCTACGGGTTCAGCGTGGTGGTGTCGAGCGTGCTTCAGGCGGCGCGTCGGTACGACTTCATCCCCCGGCTGGAGATGGCGATCACGATCCTCCGCAACCTGGGGCTGATCGTCGGCTTGAAGGCCGGGGTCGACTTCTTTTACCTGGTCGTGGCGCAGACGGCGATCCAGGTGTTCCTGTCGCTGGGGCCGGCGGTCTGGGTGATGATCCACGATCTCGGCCAGATGCCTCGGTTCCGCGGCGCCCGCTGGGCCGACTACAGGACGCTGGGCCACATCAGCTTTTACATGGCGCTCATCCAGATCAGCGTGGTGATGGCCGACAAGGTCGACACCACGATCCTGGGCTCCGCGATCCAGGTCGACCCGGGCCGGGCGAACGCGATCTACGACGTGGTGAGCAAGCCGTTCTTGCAGCTTCGCCAGACCGGCTGGATGCTCGCCTACATGGTCATGCCGGCCGTCGCCAGCCTGGCCGCGGCGCGCGACGCCGTGGGGATGGAGCGGATCAAGTACGACGGCACGCGGCTGCACCTGTCCGCCGTCCTGCCGATCGGCCTGCTGGGATGGATCTACGCCGGGCCGTTCCTGACTCTCTGGATCGGTCAGGGACTGGACTGCGCCCCCGAAGCGATCGCCCCCATGATGCGGCTGTTCCTCACCGCCGCGATCCCGTTGATCCTCTCGGTGCCGGTCCAGATGGCCATCGGCGTGAACAAGATCGAGGTCATCGCCCTGTCGGCCCTCGGCGGCGCGGTCGTCAACCTGCCGGTCAGCTACTATTTGACCACGCGGCTGGGGGTCGTCGGCGTGATCTGGGGGACGGTCCTCACGACGTTCGTCTCCAACCTGATCGTGCCCGGCGTCTACGTCTTCCGGGTCCTGGAGATCGACCCCCGGACCTTCCTGAAGCGGACCCTGAGCGCCCCCCTGGGCGGCGCGGCCGCCCTGATCGCCGCGACCTGGCTGATCCGCCAGGCGATGCCCGTCACGTACCCCGGCCTCTCGCTCCGCACCCGCGCCGTGCCGCTGTTGATCCATCTGACCATCGGCACCGCCGCGTTCGTCGCCGGCTACCTGCTGGTCCCCGCCGGCCGGGGGGACCTCGCGAGCATCCGGGCGAAGCTCCGCCGACGGTGAGCAGGCGGCCCGCCCGCCGCGTCGTTCCCGAGGGTGGACCGGGCCTGTAGAATGGCGTTGACAGCGTGCGGATCGATCTCGACCCCTCGACAACGACAACGCCCCGGGACTTCCTGCTCATGAGCGACGCCGCTTCCACACCGACTCCGACCTCGTCTCCTCTTTGCCCGCACATCCTCGACGCCACGTCTGAATCGTTCGCGGCCGACGTGATCGAGCGGTCGCACGATGCGCCCGTGGTCGTCGATTTCTGGGCGCCGTGGTGCGGTCCTTGCAAGATGCTGGGGCCGGTGCTGGAGAAGCTGGCGCGCGAATACGACGGCAAGTTCACGCTGGTGAAGGTGGACGTCGACCAGGCGAGCGACGTGGCGGGGAGCCTGGGGGTGCGGTCGATCCCGGCGGTCTTCGGCGTCCGCGACGGCCAGGTGTTCGACGCCTTCACCGGGGTCCAACCCGAGAACGTCGTCCGCCAGTGGCTCGACCGCCTGCTGCCCAGCCCGGCCGAGACCCTGGTCAAGCAGGCCCGGGCGCTCGAAGCGACCGACCCGAAGGCCGCCGACGCGAAGTACGCCGAGGCACTGAAGATCGTCCCCGACATGCCCGAGGCGCGGCTTGGGCTGGGACGATTGGCCCTGGCCGCCGGCCGGATCGACGAGGCCGCCGGCGTGATCGCCGCGCTTGAGCGCCGGGGGTTTTTGGAGCCCGATGGAGAGAAGCTCAAGGCCGAACTGATCCTCAAGTCGCAGGCCGAGAACTCCGGCGGCGTCGACGCCGCTCGCGCCGCGCTCGCGGCCGAGCCGAACGACCTGACCCGCAAGTTCGCGCTGGCCGAGGCCCTTGCCGCGTCGGGCGACTATGAGGAGGCCCTCTCGCTGTGCCTCGACCTCGTCGAGCGCGACCGCAAGGGGGTCGGCGAGAAGGCCCGCCAGACGATGCTCGCCGTGTTCCAACTCCTTCCGCCCGACTCCCGACTCGTCACCGAATTCCGCCGCCAGCTCTCGCTGGTGCTCTGAAAGAGGACGAATCTCATGGCGCGAACAGAGGGCTTGGTGACGTCGATCCAGGTCGGGCGTCCGCAACTGCGCGGGGACGAGAACGCGGAAGACCCCTGGGACAGGCGCTGGTTCAGCGGCTTTTGCAAGGAACCCGTGGCCGGTCCGCTCGCCCTCCGTCGGCTCAATCTCGAAGGGGACGCGCAGGCCGACCTTGAGAACCACGGCGGCGTCGACAAGGCCGTCCTTTGCTATGCGGCGGCCCATTACGACGTCTGGCGGCGCGAGCTGGCGAAGCCCGACCTCCCCTTCGGCGGCTTCGGCGAGAACTTCACGGTCGATGGCCTCGCCGAGCCCGACTTCTGCATCGGCGACGTCTGGAGCGTCGGCTCGGCCGTCGTCCAGGTCTCGCAGGCCCGGCAGCCCTGCTGGAAGCTGGCGAGGCGGTGGAAGATCAAGACGTTGGCCCTTCAGGTCCAGCAGAACGGCCGGACCGGCTGGTACCTCCGCGTCCTGACCGAAGGGGTCGTCGCCCCGCGGGCGCCCATCACCCTCGTCGAACGTCCCAACCCGGCCTGGACCATCGCCCGGTGCAACCGGATCATGCACGTCGACAAGACCGACCTCGCATCCGCCGCCGAGCTCGCCGCGCTGCCGACCCTCTCGGCGAGCTGGAAGAACACCCTGACCAACCGCATCGAGAAGGGCCTCGAACCCGACGCCCGCCGCCGGCTGGAAGGCCGGGCGTGAGACTGCCATCGGACTAGAAATATCAAAATGAGATGTGGCAATCATCCTTCTCCCCTCGGGAGAAGGGAATAAAGCCTCACCCTTCCGCGCCTCACGGCGGCCCTGGCTTCTCTTTCGCCTCCGCCGCCTCGGCCGCCTCGCCGTGCGCTTCGTTGAACCCGCGGATCAGGTCGGCGTCGGACCGGCCCGACATCGCCCCTTCGCCGAACAGCACCCGCAACGCCCGCTCGCCCGACCTGCCCAACCTCGACCGTGAACCCGCCGTTACCGAACCCTCCGCGACGGCCTTCCGCTCGCGGCCTGCTCCATTCGGCCGAGTCTCCATCCTGTTATGCGGCGAGGCGGAGATTCAATCCGCGATCTTCGAGAACAACGAAGCAAGCGAGGCCTCGTAGTTCCGCCACCGGCCGACCGAGCTGTTGTAGATCGGCGCGCGCACCTGGGCGACGCTGACGGTCCGCACGGCGCGGCGGGTGTTGTGGAAGTCGAGGCAGGCGGGGGCCCACTCCAGGCCGCACCAGTCGATCAGCGCGCGGGCGCTGGTTTCGAGATCGGCGACGATCGCCTCATAATCGATTTCGAGGATGGGGGAAGGGAGCGCGCGTCGCCAGTGGTCCATGACGCGCCGGTACTCGATGATCCGCGAGGCGACGTGGTCCAGGTCGCAGGCCCACCGGACCTGACCGAAGTCGGTCAGCCAGCATGACAGGGCGACGTCGCGAACGTCGCGGCGGCAGTGGATCAGCCTGGCGTTCGGGAACATCGCGGCGATCAAGCCGAGATACAGGTAATTCTCCGGCATCTTGTCCACGATCCGATCGGCCGAGCCGTTCAAGATCGACAGCTCGTCGAGATGCCGCCGGGCCATCGCCTTCAACACGTCCGGCCCGAGGCCGTCGACCGTCCCCCCCATCGCCTTGAAAGTCTGCTTGACCAGCCGCAATTCCCCCGCGCCGAAAACTCGGGGATGGCTCGCGAGGATCTGCTCGACGAGCGTCGTGCCGGATCGTGGAAGCCCCACGACGAACACCGGCCGGTCGGTCTCCAGGCCCCAGCCCCGGACCTTCGTGAAGAACGCGGGCGTGAAGGTCGACAGCATTTGATCGACGAACGCCTTGAACGCCTCGGGACGATAGGCGAGCCCCCGGCGTTCGAGGTCGGCCCGCTGCAGCGCGTTGGCCTCGGCGGCGACCGCGTCGGCCCGCTCGAACGCGCCCCGGGCGTCGAGAACCTGAGCCAGCCCGAACAAGAGCGGTCGACGCTGATTCGCGGGAAGCCCCGGCTCGGCGAGCAGTCTCTCGATCGCGGTGAAGTCGGCGTCGGAAAGCGTGCCGCGCAGCCGGGTCGCCAGGAGCGCCAGCGCGCCGGCGTGCCGGGGGTCGAGCCGGAGGCACTCGCGGAGCGCGGCCGCCCCCTGGTCGAAGTCGCCGCGCTGCTCCAGCACGCCGGCCAGGTTGGCGTGCGCGGCGGCCAGGTTCGGTTGCAGTCGGATCAGGTCGCGGAAGCAGGCTTCCGCTTCGTCCAGGCGGTCGAGCTGCGTGAGGACGTTGCCCAGGTGGAGCCGGGCGCCGGGCAGGTCGGGACGGAGCCGGACGGCCTCTCGGCAGTGCGCCAGCGCTTCGGCCGGCTCGCCCCGATCCATCAGGATCGCCCCGAGGTTGACGTGGGCCTCGGCGGAACCCGGATCGAGCCGCGCGGCGGTCTGGAAATGATCGAGCGCGGCCGATGCGTCCCCCTTGAGCAACAGCGCGTTGGCCAGGTTGTTGTGAGCGGCGACGAAGTCGGGATCATGCGCCAGCGCCTGGCGAAACCAGCCGACGGCCTCGTCGACCTTGCCGCGATCGACGAGAAGCGCCCCCAGGTTGCAGAGGTGGTCCGGCGCGTCGGGACGCAGCCTCGCGGCCTCGCGACAACAGGCTTCGGCCTGGTCGAGCCGGCCGAGGACGCGATCGACTTCGCCCAGGCCCGCCTGGTAGTCGGCCTCCTCGGGCCGGATCGAGACCGCCTTCTCCATCAGGGTGAACGCCCGCGCCGGGTCGCCGCTCTGGAACGCGACCAGACCGAGCAGATAGAGCGCGTCGGGCCGGTCGGGATCCTCGGCGAGCGCCGCTTGATAGCGGCTCGCGGCGCGCTTCAGATCGCCCCGGCCGTGATGAGCCAGGGCGTCGCTCAGGTCAACGGGCATCTGGGTCGTGCTCATGGTCTTCGATCGGTCGAATCTCGATCCGTTCCGCTCCGCCAGAATCCCACGAAACCAGGGCGGCGACAACCCCGGCCGCTCGACGAGCGGGGGCGCCGAGGCGAATCCTGGCGGGGACGGCGAGCTGGAGTCGGTTGCTTCGCGGGTCGATGGATGGATATCCTGAAGCGCTGGAATCGATCCCGGAGACGACCGCCATGAACGCGATTCTCGACGCCTTGGGGCGGATGCCGGTCGGCGAGGCCGTCGCCTGGATGCTCGTCGAGAACCTGCTGCTGTTCGCGTTCGCGCTGATGCTCGGACGGCTTCTCGTCCTCGCCTATCGCTCGCGACAGGTCGGCCCTCCGCCGCTCCCGGTCGAGGCCCGCGAGGTCGCGCTGGCGTTTTCGTGCGTCGGTCTCAACACGTTCGTGACCCTCGTCGGTTGGTGGCTGTGGCGGCTCGGCGTCATCGTCGTCCGGCGCGATACGGGCGTCCGGGCCTGGCTCGACGCGGCCGTGCTGCTGCTGGTCATGGACCTGGCGATGTACGTCACGCACCGGATCGCGCACCTGCCCTGGGTCTACCCGGTCGTGCATGCGACCCACCACCACTACGACCGCCCCCGGCCGCTCGATCTCTTCGTCCTGAACCCGCTCGAAGTCCTCGGCTTCGGCGGCCTCTGGCTGACGGTGATCTGGGCGTACTCGTCGTCGTGGCTGGGGATGGTCGTCTACCTGGCGCTGAACCTGATCTTCGGCGTGATCGGCCACCTCGGCGTCGAGCCGTTCCCCCGCTCTTGGGCGGCCCGCCCGGTCTTGAGGCACCTCGGCACGAGCACTTTCCACGCCGGACACCATCACGACCGGGGCGGCAACTTCGGCTTCTACACGCTCATCTGGGACCGGCTGTTCGGCACCCTGCACCAAGACTGCGGCGCGCCCTTCGGCATCCAGGCCGCCGAGTCGCCGGCGTCGGTCGGAGGCGGACCTTGAGGCGTGCTCGGCCTCATCCTCCCGGAGATCCAATGATGAACCGATTTCGATCCGCGCCCTTTTCGGATCTGACATGCTTGATCGCCTGGGGATGGTCGACCGCCTCGGCTTTTGATGATCGAGCGAACGACGACGCGGCGGTCCGCGACGAGATGGTTCAAGGAATGCTCGAATCGTAGCGCAAGAATTCGTCCATGCGTATGATCGCCGTCGAGCCGGTCCGGATCCTCGCCCCCGACGTCGCTCTGACCGACGGCCGCTACCGGCAAGAAGGCCGCACCGAGGCCGAGACCCGCGCCCTCTGGACGACCATCACCCTGCAACGCACCCCAGGCGGCTGGAAGATCGCCGCCATCCGCAACATGCTCCCCGCCGCGCCGCCGGCGGCGAAGAAGTGAGGGGGGCATTCTTCCTTCCGCCCACCTCGGCTTCGCGCCGCCGCCAGGAAAGGTCGCCACGCCCAGTGAGGGGGGAAGCCCCCTTCCCGCACACCAAATCGGATGCTATAGTTATAACAAGTGTGGCAATCGAAGTATGAACGTCCTGAAGCTGGAGGAAGAGTCATGATCCGGGTCATTCGGCCGATCGGAAACAGTTGCGGCCTGATTATCGACAAGGCCGTCCTGGACCTTTTCAACCTGCGCGCCGGGTCGTCCGTCGACGTCACCCTTGCGCCCGAGGGGAAGGGCATTCTCCTGACGCCCGTGGAGAATCCGGAAGTCGACGCCGAGAGGGCCGCGCACAAGGCCCGCGTCCGCGAGGCGAGTGAGCACGTGCGGAAGAGACAGGCGAAGGTCTTCAAGAGGCTTGCCGAATGAATACTGAGTTCCTCGACGTCGACGACGTCCTTGCAATCCACGAAATCCAGGTCGCCGATCACGGAGGGTCGATTGAGATTCGTGATCTGGGCTTGCTGGAATCGGCCGTGGCCCAGCCGTCAATGACCTTCGGCGGCGAATTCTTGCACGACGGCCTGTTCGCCATGGCGGCGGCCTACCTGTTCCATATCGTAATGAATCACCCATTCGTCGATGGAAACAAGCGAACGGGACTCCACGCCGCTCTTGCGTTCCTGAAACTCAACGGCGTCGAAGCCGGGGAGCCGGACGACGAGCGATTCTACGACGCGACGCTGGCTGTCATTGAAGGCCGGATGAGCAAGTCCGAGTTGGCCGACTTCTTCGCCGGGGTCGCCTCCGGGGGCTGAAGGGCCATCCGGTGAAGTCGCGAACGCTCCTCGCGCATTGGGCTCGCGCCTCTTCCCACTCGCGGGTGAACCGGGAAAACGAAAGCCGAGGGTACTGTCATGACGCGTTTTCACCCAAATCCCAATGGCTCGGAGACCCCCCCGTTGCGGTCCTGGGTTCTCGGGATGTGTCTGCTGGCGGTCATTCCGCCTTGCAACGGCCCGCTCGCCGCCGCCGCCGCCGCCGTCGTCGATCCGGTCGTTGAAGCGGAGGAGGACGTTTACAGCTACACCGGCGCCCAGAACGGGGCGGGCCCGATGTGGTGCTCCGGATCGACTTCGCTGGCGCGCGTCGGCGACCGGGTGTTCGCCGCCGGGTTGGAGACGATCCCCGACGCCCAACCGCTCAACAATTGCCGCTGGATGCTCTTCGTCCGCGAGAACGACGGCTGGACTCGCGTGCGCGTAGACGCCGACGGTCGCACGCGCGAGCCTTCGCCCATCGCCGCGTTCCCCGACGGCCGCGTCTTCGTCTCCGTGAACCCGACGCTCGGCAAGGGGCCGGAACCCAACGGCGGCCCCGCGCGTCCGGACGTGTTGCAGTTCAACGCCGACGATCTCACGGCGGCCCCCGTCTCGCTGGCGCCGGCATGGCAGGGCGAGCCGGACTTCAGGGAACATTCCTATCGGACGTTCGTCGCCGACGGCGCGCGCGGGGAACTGCTCCTCTTTCAGAACATCGGCTACACGCACGCCGAATGGACGTTGCGCGACGGCGCCGGCAAGTGGAGCGCCCAGGGCCGGTTGAAATGGCCCTGGGACGCCGCGCATCGGAAGCCCGGCCCCATCCGCGTCTGCTATCCCGACGTGGCGCTCCGCGACCGCGCGGTTCACTTCGTCGGGGTGAGCGACGTCATCGAGCCCAACCCAGACTGGCGCGCGTTCAAACGCGAGTTGACCGGCCGGGAGTGGGACTACGATTTCCGGAGGCTGTTTTACACCTGGACGCCCGACGTCGCCAAGCAGCCGTTCGCCGAGTGGGTCGAGATCGCCAGCCGAGAGGCGACCGCCGGCCACGTCCAGCCGGGGGACCTCTGGCTTGCGCCGAACGGCGACGCGCATCTGATCTGGACCGAACGCGCGATCGACGAGCGGCTGCGCGAGAAGTTCTTCCCCGACGCGAAGCAGAGCGAGCAGTTGAATTACGCCGTGGTTCGCGGTGGGAAGGTCGTTAAACGCCGCACCATCATGGAGGCGCTGGGGAGCTCGTCGGGCCTCTCCGGGGCGGCCAGTCGATTTCACGTAACCCCGGACAACCGCCTCTTCGTGGTTTATCGAATCTTCGACGACGGCAAGGACGGCCGTCGCACGATCGAAAACCGGATCGTCGAGATCCTGCTGGATGGGGCGACTGGAGAGCCTGTGCGGATTCCATTCAAGAAGCCGTTCACCAACTTCTTCACCAACACGGTGCGCGCGGGGTCTCCTCCGTCGTGGACGCTGGAAATGCTCGGCGAATGCGGGCGCGTCCCGAACACGATCAGCTACGCGAGGGTCAACCTGAATCCCAGAATCAGCAGTCCTCCACAACCCACGCGCCCCTGAAGCTCCGTCTGGCCGAGAACCATCGCCTTCGCGGCCCGATCGACGGTCCAACGATGGGTTCCGCACTGTCAGCCCGACGATCAGGGCCGGGCGTCGCCGCCGGGGTAGTCCTGACCAAATGGGCCGGGTCGTCCGCCCACTGGGAGATGGGGCGTCGTTCGGCGGGCGGGCGCCGTATAATGCCGGGCGCTGGGGTCCGGATCGAGGTGTCGGGGCGTCCCGTCGGGGCGAGGGGATCGAGGTTGATTGCCATGTGGAAGACCGAGATGGAGGTGGCCGAGGCCGCCGCGAAGATCGGCGGGGCCGTCGCGGCCCGGCATTTTCGGGGCGGGATGGCGGCGGGGGTCAAGAACGCCGAGGACGACGGGGGGACCTACAACATGGTCACCCAGGCCGACCTCGACGGCGAGCGCGCGATCGTCGAGGCGATCCGCCGGACGTTCCCCGATCACGCCGTGCTCGGCGAGGAGCTGCACGGCGGCGGCGACGAGACCGCGAAGACCCTCGCCAGCGAGCACCTCTGGGTCATCGACCCGATCGACGGCACCAGCAACTTCGTCCACGGCGTCCCCCACTTCGGGGTGTCGGTCGCCTATTACCATCAGGGGGTCGCGGCCTGCGGCGTGGTGGGCAACCCGGTGACCAACGACTGGTTCACGGCCGTCAAGGGGGGAGGGGCGTTTCACAACGGCCGCCGGGCGTCGGTCGCGCCGAGCCGGCGGATCGACGAGATCCTCGTCGGGTTCGGCTACTACTACGATCGGGGGGCCCTGATGCGGGCCACGCTCGACGTCTGCCGCGAGCTGCTGGAGCGCAACAGTCACGGCGTCCGCCGCATGGGCGCCGCCACGCTCGACCTCGCGTACGTCGGCGTCGGCTCGTTCGGCGCGTTCTTCGAGTACGAGCTGTCCCCCTGGGACTTCGCCGCCGGCCGACTGTTCGTCGAAGAGGCCGGCGGCAAGGTCACCACCTGCCACGGCGACCCCCTCCCCCTGGCCAAGACCAGCGTCCTGGCCAGCAACGGATTGGTTCATGACGACCTGATCGAAATCATGGACCGATGGTTCAAACGAGCCTGACCGCGCCGCGGCTCACGGCTTCTCGGCCGACTTCTCGACGACGAAGTGAAACGGCCGGGGCGTCAGCAAGACGCGCTGGAGGGTCTCGATCTGGGCGTCGACGGCCTTCGTTTGGGCGTCGATCTGGGCGAGGGCGGGATGGTCGGGGAGGTTGCGGGCGAGGGCGTCCCGGCCCATGGACAGCTTGC
>CALCIC010000646.1 GCA_937907405.1 uncultured Isosphaeraceae bacterium
CGTCAATTTCAGACTACCTCGACATCAGGTAGATTTCCAGTCGCCGAACGCCTAATCAACCGCAAATGAACGAACGCTTGACATATCGCCCGTGCGTGTATAATGCACCTCTTCCTGATAGACGACCCAATTCTCCTCAGGTGAGACTAGCAACCACCCACTCTCAATACGACGTCCCGAGGGCTTCTTAACGGCTTTGTCAGCCCCATGCGTGGGCTTATACTTGAAATGGATTTTCAGTAGATTTTTGTTGCTCACTACCACGGCTTCACTGCTTTCGAGCATAAACTCGGGTTTGGCCAGGTAGTCCACGATCACAGGCCCCCCCAAGGCGCCGGCCATCCAGTAAGGACAATCCAGAAATTTGGCCATCCGCGATATATTTAAAAGCGATCGAACCTCAGTTTCATCGGACTTGCCTGTTGAATTAATTACATATGAGTTTCCGCCGGCCGATTCCTTAAGTTTAAAACTAAGCGACTTGTTATAACATAACGCGCTGCCTGGACGTTGCCTGGCGACGCCTTGTTTGTCGCTTATGAGGGCGTCTCGGAAAATGCACTTAAACATACCAGGCTTTTGAGCGAATTCGACGACACATGTAGTCGTTTGATGAGTCGAACTACCGATAGATTCCTCTAGTACAAGCTTCCCTGATCCATGGATGGTTGCGAAAAGCGATTTGACTCCCACGATGGCCCTTTGGTACTCGGAGCGGATGTGCTCCGATGGTTCGGTCTCCTCCGATTGACAAAATCCCATCTGAATCGACATGAATATGAAGCAGATGGAGGCGGCGAGTTGAGATTTTCTCATGATGGCGTTCCAAATATCGAAGAGTGTTGAGTTGAATGGAGCTTCCCGCTGGGACATGTTGCCATGCCCGAAGTCTCTGTTGATGAACGACGGAAGAAGTCCAGAAGACGACCAGCAAAATTGCCTTATCCCTGAGCCGAGGACCATCGGAACATAGCCCAACCTGCCGAGGCTATCCCGCATAGGTGCGGATGATCACTGGCCAGTAGATCGCAATAGAGATTTACGGAACAAAACCGCGCGGAATGACACGGATTTCCTGCGAAGCCCGGATGCACCCAGTGTGAATGCATCCCGTATGCGGGGTAACCTCTATGACGGGAAAGGGGTTGCAGAAACAGTGGCCTTTTGGGTACTGCTTCCACAACTTGCTTCCCTGTCCGATCTTATGTCATTGCCGTTCCACTTATATGAGGCTGACAGGTCAAAAACTGCACATGTCGAGCTAAGGGACAAGGCTACAATGGTGCTTCCACACACGTGCATTTTTCCAAGCCATCATGCGGGTCCACGACGTCGTGGCAATGGCACTCTAGTATGTCACCATTGCAATACATAGGATATTCGCACAAGTAATCACTTCTCAAGGGACAAGACGAGTATAGTTCCTTGCACAAATTGCTCAGGGGTTCCGCCGCTCCGACGTAGCTGGATGAGGGTGCACATCCAAGAGCGAAAAGCACCACGCAAAGTGCTGCGAAGACCGAGGACGCGAGATCAGCAAATCGACGCCGCATGGGAAGCACTCCTCATCTGGTTAGGGACTGACGGTCCTGGAGAGTGAAGCAGAAGTCCTATTGCAGAGTGGAAGTCAGGGCCGGCGAACCAGCGGCCACGCGGCCCCTCACTTCAATCGTCAGTTCGGGCTGTCCGTCGCAATCGGTGTAAAGCGTGACGGGAATCTGGAACTCACCGGTACGGATGCCAGCGAAGAGACGCAATTGCACGGTTCCCTGGGTTTGGGCTGGGATCCGCTGGGGCGGCCCCTCGTGCCTGACACAGCAGAGCGGATGACAAACCCGGCTTGAGCCGAGGACCGTGATCGCTCGACTCGAGGGGTTCTCCAGAGCGATCGTCGTGACGACCTGCTCCCCGGTGCCGATGTCGCCGATTGATCTGATCAACTCTTGGGACCGGAGTCCGTCGCTTTGGCGGCCGAAGGCCGAGGTGAAGCCTTGACCGACGCCAAGTGTGAACGCGAACAAGGAAAACCCGAAAAGCAGGACCGAGCAAGCGTTCATTATGCGTCGCATAATGGGCCTCTTCATCGTGATAATTGTCCGGTCACCTTGAGGATCGGACTCCTCAATTGCAGATCGTCCGTGTAGAGGCGGACGTCCTCTGATATCTGGAAAGAGAGAGCCTGGTTGGCTTTGATGCGGACGTCGACTTGCAGGGGTACGGTTGCCGCAGGGGGGATCGCGATCGGTAGCTTTGATGCCGAGGCGCACGTGCATGAAGATTTGAATCCGACGACCGTCACCGGATGTCCCGTGAAGTTGGTAAGGCGGAACTCGACCGTGCGAGTCTGCCCCGCTGGCGCGGTCCCGAAGCTTTTCGAGTAAGCGTCAGGGATGTGTCGGTCTCCCCGGAGGTACCCCAGCGCCGAGGCCGTCGATCCGAATTCAAGCCAGCCGACGAGGGCGAGAGTCCCCAACCCCAAGTTGCTCAAGACGAGGGTCAAGGCCATCCATGACATTCGCGTCTGCTGCTTCGAGTTGGACAGCGTCCCGGCGTCGCCCGCATCCTCCAGGCTTCCCACGGTCTTCGGATCCGTCAGTTGGTCGGCCGGCGCAGTCATGATCGCCCCTCCTTGCTTGCGGCTTCGCGGGGTGAGGCGACCCGCCCACGTTCGGACTTGAGCGGAACTTCCAACTCCACGCGGCTGCGGCCGCGCCCCTGACCAGGATTCCAAGATCAATGGGGTCGGGACTGACCTCAAGCGGAAAACGGAGAAGCCCGGATCCTGCTTGACTCGAAGAGGGGGGGATCTGATCCAGCGTCCGCGATCTGGAGGCGGAAGAGAACGCAAAGAAACGGTGCGATCGCCGTTGGGGCGGCGGCCCACATGAGGAGTCGGCTGCGGCGACGATCCTGGAGAGATGCGTTCATTGCCGGAACCCTCGATCGCACGCTGAGGATCAGTTGACATTTTCTACCAAGCGTTGAATCGACCAGTCAAGGCCCAACTATTCCATTTCCTGGCAAAACAGCGATGTCGACGAGTCGGCTTCCTGGCCCGGTGACAGACGACAGGAGAGTATCCGTTATGCCGTGGAGTTCCCTGGAGACTTGGCCCGATGAGCGATGGACGGGCTGTACCTCCCGCCGTTGCTCTACTTCGCGACCACCCAGATGATCCTTATGTGCTGGCTCATCATCGCGCTGTTGGTCGCGATGCTCGGGGTGATGGTTTGGGGCGATGTTGATGCGAACCTCAAGGCGATCGCCGGATCGATTGAGACGAGCGATCAACCATCGATGTCCGTGTAAGGCATGGAATCGAGGGTCTCCCTTGATTCGCGAGGCTCGGTCTGATCGAATGTTTAGACCGCTGTCGGAGCGCGTCAGAGGTCGGCGGTCGCCGCGTGAGGCAGGGAGGTTTCGAGGGTGGGGGTATCGAGCCGATGATTGTTGGGGTGCCGAAGGAGATCAAGGCCGACGAGTACCGCGTCGCGATGCTCCCGGTCGGCGTCGAGGAACTCACCAGCGCGGGGCATACGGTCCTGATCGAGGCCGGCGCGGGGCAGGGGAGCGGCATCGACGACGCCCATTATGAGCGCGTGGGGGGCGTGATCGTCGGCGGGGCGGCGGAGATTTGGTCGAAGGCCGAGCTGATCGTGAAGGTCAAGGAGCCCCTGCCGGCGGAATGGCCGCGCATCCGTGCGGATCAGGTGCTGTTCACCTACTTCCACTTCGCGGCCGACGAGGCGCTCACCCGCGCCATCATCGCCAGCGACGCGACGGCCATCGCCTATGAGACTCTCCGCGACGCGCGGGGGGCGCTGCCGCTTCTGACGCCGATGAGCGAGGTGGCCGGGCGGATGAGTATTCAGCAGGGCGCCAAGTTTCTCGAACGCCCCCAGGAGGGGCGCGGGATCTTGCTCTCGGGGGTGCCGGGGGTGGCGCCGGCGGAAGTCGCCGTGCTGGGCGGGGGCGTGGTCGGCTCGAACGCGGCCAAGGTCGCCGCCGGCATGGGGGCGAACGTCACGATCCTCGACGTCAACCTCGACCGACTCCGCTACCTCGACGACATCACCCCTCCGAACGTGACGACGCTTTATTCCGACCGCCACACGATCCGCGACGCCATCGACCGGGCCGACCTGGTCATCGGCGCGGTCTTGATCCCCGGCGCGCGCGCGCCTCGCCTGGTCCGCCGCGACGACCTGGCGCGCATGAAGCCCGGCGCGGTCATCGTCGACGTGGCCATCGATCAGGGGGGCTGCGTCGAGACCAGCCGGCCGACGACCCATCACAGCCCCACGTTCGTCGTCGACGGCGTCGTCCACTATTGTGTGACGAACATGCCCGGCGCGGTGGGCCGCACCAGCACCTATGCGCTCTGCAACGTCACACTTCCTTACGTGCTCCAGTTTGCGGAGCACGGCTGGCGCAGCGTCGCCAGCCGCGACCCCGGAGTCGCCGACGGCGTCAACATCGACCAGGGCCGCGTCACGAATCGGGCGGTCGCCCTGACATTCAATCTTCCCTACGAAGAATGGTCCGATCGCCCGCCCGCGGCGGGACCGCCTCCGGTCGTCAAGGGGTGAGGCCGCGACCACGATCCACCAGCGACGTCGACGGGCGACGCGGGAGCCGAGTCCCGGACGGTCGCCCGATCGACCCTTTCCAGTTTCCCTTTCTTCCACAAACGGAGTCCATAAGACCATGGGTCACGACCAACACGACCACGACCACGATCATGACGAGCACGACCACATTACGGAACACGACGTCGAAGAGGCGCTGGAAGAGGCCCTCGAACTCGACACCCAGAGCCAGATCTTCCTGGAGATGAGGCGTCAAAACCTGGACCTTCTGAAGATCGCGTCGGAAGTCGCCGGCTACGGCGGCAACCACGGTCCGCTCAAGCCGGGGGACGTTCGCACCGCCTTACGGAACATCTGGGACGTCTTCGCCGAGTTCTACTCATGGGTCGACCCCGAGGAAGACGAGGAGGGCGACGACGACGACGACGACGATGGGGACGACGAGGAATGAACAACCGCACGAACTGGGCCGAGGAATTTCGAACCGGAGTCGACCGCTGATGTCTGAGCTTAATCAATCCGGCCCATTTCCGACGGTGTCGTGGATCGGCGACGCGTCCAGCGGCTTCCTCCGCATGATCGACCAGACCAGGCTGCCGGGCGAGTGCGTCGAGATCGACTGCCTCGATACGGCCGCGGTCTGGGGCGCGATCAAGCGGCTGAGCGTCCGCGGCGCGCCGGCGATCGGCGTCGCCGCCGCGTACGGCGCCGTCGTCGGCGCCCGCGGGCGCGGGACCGACGATCCGGCGACGGTTCGGACGTCCTTGAAGGAGACTTCCGCCTACCTCCAGACCAGTCGCCCCACGGCCGTGAACCTGTTCTGGGCCCTTGGTCGGATGGAGGAGGCGGCCGACGCCGCGGGGGACGTCTCGGGGCCGGAGCTGGTGGACCGGTTGCTGGCGGAGGCCCACGCGATCGCCGAAGAGGACCGCGCCATGTGTCGCGCGATCGGCCGCCACGGCGCCGATCTGCTGGCCACCGGCGACGGGGTCTTGACGCACTGCAACGCCGGCGGCCTGGCCACGGCCGACTACGGCACGGCGCTCGCCGTGATCTTCACCGCCCACGAACAGGGCAAGGGGGTCCACGTCTTCGCCGACGAGACCCGGCCGCTGCTCCAAGGGGCCCGGCTCACCGCCTGGGAACTGCAAAACCGAGGCGTCCCTGTCACCCTGATCTGCGACAACATGGCCGCTCAGGTCATGAAGGAAGGCAAGATCCAGAAGGTGGTCGTCGGGGCGGATCGCATCGCCGCCAACGGCGACGCGGCCAACAAGATCGGCACCTACGGCGTGGCCCTGCTCGCCCGGGCGCACGGCGTGCCGTTCTACGTCGCGGCGCCGTCGAGCACGTTCGACCTGTCGCTCGCCGATGGATCGGGCATCCCGATCGAGGAGCGCGACCCGCTCGAGATCACCGAGGGCTTCGGCCGCCGGACCGCGCCCGAGGGGGTCGCCGTGTACAACCCCGCCTTCGACGTCACACCCGCCGAACTGATCACCGGCATCATCACCGAGCGCGGCGTCGTCCAGCCGGTCGACGCCGAAACCGTCCGCGCGCTCCTCGGCGACTCCAGGGCGACTCGCTGACCGATCGTTCTCGAAACCTCTCGCACGACAGGACTCTTCATGCTGGCGCACAGCGTCTTTTTCTCGCTCCACGACGACTCGCCCGCCGCGATCGACAAGCTGGTCGCGGCCTGCAAGAAGTACCTCGCCGACCACCCCGGCGTCGTCTTCTTCTGCGCCGGGACGCACAACAAGGAGCTCGACCGGGCGGTCAACGACCGCGCGTTCGACGTCGCCTTGCACGTCGTCTTCGACGGCAAGCCGGCGCACGACGCCTACCAGACGGCCCCCTCTCACCTGACCTTCATCGCCGAGAACAAGGACAACTGGAAGCAAGTCCGGATCTTCGACGCCGACGTTGAATCCGCCTGAGACGCCCCCGGAGACCGTCGGCTGAGCGACGATGAGGTTCAAGCCTTGTTTTCCCGCCCGAGATCCCCTTCTCGGTTCGACGTCGATCGCAAGGAGGCGGGGCTTCCACCACCCGCCTCCTTGCGATCACGGTCGTCATTTCCCGTCCTGTAAATCATCGCGAGCACGGCCGTTTCAACTCCAACCGGAACGGGGCGTTCGCGCGGCGTGCGATCCATTCGGTGCGTCGAAGGCGAGGAGATCCGCTCGTCGCCCCGCCGCGACGGCCAGAGCGCCGCGGCCCGACTTCCCCTCTCCGCGGTCGTGAATCCCCCCCCAGACGACGAAACCGCCGGTCGGAGCGTTTGGATCGCCCGTGCCTGCGATCGCGTCCGCTCTCGTACGGCGCGGTCCGTGTTTTTTGCCGTCTGGGTCGCCTTCTCGAATCGGCCCGACGTCTTCGCCGAAGAACTTGGTTTATGCCAAGTAAAAAGGTTTTACAGATCAAAACGTTTAAGTCGGACAGGTCAATTGAGATCATGTGATGTAAAACTTAAACGTCACTTGGTTTCACTTGAGCAAAACAAGTCCGCTTACTAATCTTTCGAAGCTGCGGCTATAGGAAATTTTGCGCATCGAAGTCTCAACAACCTAGGAGATCCTCGAATGAAGCGTGGAACAGTGTTGCTCCTTGCCCTCGTAGCGGCGACCGTCATCGGAGAGGGGGGGGCCTCGAACGCGCGCGCCGGCCTGATCCCTCTACCCACGACGCTCGATCAGCTTCAGACCACCGGCAACTTTGCGGTGGTGGCGCCATTCACCTTTAGTGAGTTTACGTTCTCTTCCAGTGCGATCCCGCCGTCAACGCCCGTGATCAGCCCCTCGGCGGTCAACGTCTTGCGATTCGACCTCGGAAACGAACACGGGATTACGCTCGGCGGGGCCTTTTTCGCGGCTGCCGGGACGATCGTCGACTATGCGTTCTCCTACCTGGTCACGGCCGCTCCGGGGGTCGGCATCATTGACGCTTACCTGTCCGGCGTCTTCTCCACGTTCGGCGGCACGGGTTCCGTGTCGATCGGCGAGACGCTGTACAACGCGGATACGGGCGAGTTGATCGGGACTTTGGAGATCGCAAGCCCTCCGGGCTCCGTCTCCAATGTTCTCAATTTCAACGGCGTTCGCGCGATCCGGGTCCAGAAGGATCTCATTCTTGTAGGCGGCAGCAACGGCGCCAGCGTCTCTTTCATCAACCAGGGGTATTCTTACGTCCCGGAACCTGGCTCGATCGTGATGGGATCGGTCGCCGGGGTCGTCGGCCTGGCGGAAGCCTTGCGACGCCGTCGGCGCGCCTGATGGGCCGTCGAACCCTCGCGGCTCATCGTCCCTCCCCGACGAGCCGCGCGACCAAGAAGTCGGGCAGCCGCGCGATCAAGGACATGAGCGCGGCCATGCGCATCGGGAACGAAACGACGCCCGACTTGCGCGCGTCGATCACCCGCGCGATCTCCTTCGCGGCGGTCTCGGCCGAGATCAAGAACGGCGTGGCCGCCGCGTTCATCGGCTCGATGGTCGTATTCACGAACCCGGGGCGGACCGTGGCGACCGCCACGCCTCGACTTCGAAGCGCGATCCGCAACCCCTCCATGTAGACGTCGACCGCCGCCTTGCTCGCGCAATAGGCCGACTCGCCAGGCAGCCCCTTGAGCGCCGCGAGACTCGACACGGCGACCAGGTGGCCGTCCCCGCGCGCGAGCATCCCCGGCAGGACGGCCTCGACCGCGTAGACCACGCCCATGACGTTGACGCGGAACGTCCGCTCGACGTCGTCGATGTTGAGCGGATCGAGATGCGTCGGCGCGCCGAAGCCCGCGTTGGCGACCAGGACCCGCGCCGGGCCGAGGGCCGACTCGATCGCGCCGATCGCCGTACGCAGTTCCGAGCGGTCGCCGACGTCGGCCGTCGCCAGATGCGCCTCCCCGCCCCGCGATCGGACCAATGCGGCGGTCTCCTCCAACTCGGGGCGCCGTCGGGCGATCAGCCCCAGACGACGTCCGGCCGCGCCCAGCTCGATCGCCAGCGCCCGACCGATCCCGCTGGAGGCGCCCGTCACGATGATCGAGGAAGAGGAATCGGAAGCGGAAGCGGAAGCGGACGGCGTCGCGTTCATCGAGTCACCTGTCTTGATGCGGCGAACCGTCAGACCGACCGGAGTACCAGACACGAATTGCCGCCGCCGAATCCGAACGAGTTCGACAGGGTGGTGGATACGCGGTGAAGCCGGCTCTCGCGGGCGACGAGGCAGAGGTCGACGTCGGGTTCTTCGAGGTTGACGGTGGGGGGGACGGCGCCACGCCTCATGGCCGTGATGCAGGCCAGCGCCTCGATCGCCCCGGCCGCGGTGAGCAGGTGCCCCGTCATGCTCTTGGTCGAGGTCGTGGGGATGCGGTCGAGGTCGTCGCCGAAGATCAACCGCAGCACGGCCGCTTCGCAGGCGTCGCCTACCGTCGTGCTGGTCGCGTGGGCGTTGATGTGGTCGACGTCCTCGGAGTTGATCCCGGCGTCGGCCAGGGCCCGGCGCACGGCCTGGCCGGCGGGCTCGGGGTTGGGGCTGGGGATCACGTGATGATGGGAGTCGCTGCTGGCGCCGAAGCCCGCGACTTCGGCGTACGCAACCGCCCCCCGCCGCCGCGCGCCGCGCGCCGATTCCAGGACGCAGGCGACTCCCCCCTCGCCCAGCACGAAGCCGTCGCGGTCCCTGTCGAAAGGGCGCGACGCGCGGCCGGGGTCGTCGTTGCGGCGGGAGAGCGCGCGGAGGTTCCCGAAGGTCGCCAGGCCGATGGGCGTCACCGCCATCTCGCAGCCGCCGACGACGCAGACGTCGGCCAGACCCTTTCGCAACCAGGTCCGGCCGACGTCGAACGCGAAATTACTCGCCGCGCAGGCCGCTGAAAGCGTCAGCCCCGGCCCCCTGAGGGCGAACCTCCGGCGCACGCGGTCGACCGTCGTTTCCCGATCGCGCGCGGGATTTTGCACACGGTCGCCGCCGCCGAGCCAATCAACCTCCCACAGTTCCAGCCACTCCGCCCCCACGCCGAGGACCAGACCCACGCGGAGGCCTTCGGTTCGACGCTCCCACAAGCCGGCGTCGCGGAGCGCGGATTCGACCGACCAGAGGGCCGCCTGTTCGAGCCTGGGCAGGCGCGCGAAGTCCGTCGGCGCGATGCTGCGAGGGCAGGGGATTTCAGGCAGGCTCGCGGCGATCCGGCTCGGGTAGTCGTCGGTCGAGAAGCCCGCCACGGCCGCCACGCCCGAGCGCCCCGCGAGCAGGTTCGCTTCGAGCGTCGCCATATCAAAACCGAGTGACGACGCCAGGCCGACCCCCGTGATCCAGACGTCTCGCTCCGGGTCGTGCTCGGTCATGCGGAGGCTCCTCCGGGGGCTTTCAGGTCGATCAGCAAGCGGCCCTCGTCGTCCGTGCCGAGCGCGATCCGGCGGTCCGCTTTCCCGGGACGGCCGTCGAGACCGAATCGCCGCGCGGCGTGGGACCTGTGAGCGATCTCGCGCGGCCCGGTCATCGGCGAGGCGAGCAGGCCGTCCAGTCGCGCGGCGAGGGTTTCAGGCGTCGTCGGCGACGGCGGTCCCGGCGTTTCGAGCTCGTTGATCTGGAGTTTGATCCGACCTTCCTGGTCGCTCGATGCTGGAATCAGGGCGAGTGCGACCGACTCGCAATGGGTTTCGGCCAGGGGTTCGCCTTGCCGATCGGGACGATACTCGGGGGACCAGCCGGTGAGCACCAGCCAGACCCCTGGCGCGACTCCCGACTCCAGCCAGGTCAGGGCCGACAGGACACCCTCGGACGCCGCGAACCGGCCGCCGCCGATCCCCAGGTTCGGCCCATGGCCGCCGAGAATCAGGCTGAGCGTCCCGGCCTGCGCGTGGAGGGCGAAGTGGGGGATCAGGTGCGGCGTGACGCCCCAGACCCCCTCGGCCTTGAACTGATCGAACGCGACGGTCAGTTTCGACCGTCCCAGAAACCGAGGCGCTGCAAGAACCCCCCAGCCGTCGAAGTCGGCCGCCGGCCGGCCGGCGCGCGCGATCGCCCCCCGCAAGCTCGCGACGGCGGCGACCGTCTGCTCGTCCGAATTGCGCAGCGTCCCATGTCCGATCGGGTTCCAGCCCTCGGCCAACGGCTCGCGCCGGCGTCGCTCGGCCGCGATCTCGTCGCGGCTCAGCCGGGTGGAGCCGTGCGCGAAGACCTCGGCCTCAAGAAGCACCCGGGGCGCGGCCGCTCGCCGGAGGCTTGCGGAGTCCGTTCCGTGAATCGCCGCCACGTCGCCAGCCTTTCCCAAGTTCGAGGTCGTCGCCGAGGCATGCTCGGGTTTCTCGCGATCATGATGATGACGATTTACGGCTTTTCGGCTAGTCTGACCAGCCCGATCCGGCGAACAGGACGCGCCGGGCGGTTTCAACCGCGGTCGTCGCAGGAGCACCCATGATCGCCACTTCGCCCATGGATCGATTGATGCAGGCCATGCGCAAGAATACGCTGGTCCGGATCTACGAGGAATTCGACCGTGATTTCGCGGACGTCCACCTCAAGGATCTGAAGGTCGACGAGGTGGGACCGGGACGAGAGATCGTGATCCAGGGGCGCCGGGTGATGAACTTCGGCTCCGACAGCTTCCTGGGGCTCGATCGCGACCCTCGGGTGATCGAGGCCGTCCGGAGGGGCCTGGACCGCTGGGGGACGCACAACGGCGCTTCGCGGGCGTTCGCGAGCGTCGCGGCCAACGTCGAGGCCGAGGAGCGCCTGGCATCGTGGATGGGCGCCGAGTCGACCCTGATTTATCCGTCGGCCACGCTGGCCAACATGGGGGCGATCCCGGGGCTGACCGGCCGGGGGGACGTCGTCGTGCTCGACGAGTACGCCCACAACTCGATGCAGGAGGCCGCCAAGCTCGCCCTGGCCGGCGGCGCCCGGGTGGCGACGTTCGCCCACAACGACCCCGACGACCTGAACCGCGTGCTGGATAGCCTCCGGCCGTACCGCGCGGCCCTCGTCTGCATCGACGGCGTTTACAGCATGAGCGGCGTCGTCCCGCCGATGGCGGAGCTCGACCAGGTCGCCCGCTCCCATGACGCCGTCCTCTACATCGACGACGCGCACGGGACGGGCGTGCTCGGCCGGAACGGCCGGGGAACGGTGCTCGACGCGCTGGGAAGTTGCGAGAACGCGTTCGTCGTCGGCTCGCTCTCGAAAGCCTTCTCGTGCGCCGGGGGATTCGTCGCCTGCTCGAGCACGTTCCAGAAGCTCTTGAAGATCCGATCAAACACCTATATCTTCGGCGGTCCCGTCGTCCCTGCTTATTTTGATGCGATCATCCAGGTGGTCGACATCCTCGAATCGGACGAGTACCCCGCGCTGCGCGGTCGGCTCGACCAACGGCTGGCCCAACTGACCGCGGGACTCGACGATCTCGATCTCGTCGCGACGGGGGGCCGGACGCCCATCGTCTCGGTGCTGGTGGGAGACGAGGCCGACACGTTGCGGGCGGGCAAGTTCCTGTTCGACGCGGGTTATTACGTCCAGTCGGTGCTGTTCCCGGCCGTGCCGTACCACGGAGGGGCGATCCGCGTTCAGTGCAACGCCAACCACGCCGCCGAGGCCGTCGACGGCCTGCTCGGGGCCTTCAAGGCGATGCGCGACGTCGTGCCGACGCCTCGACGATCGGAACGGCGACCATCGAAAC
>CALCIC010000647.1 GCA_937907405.1 uncultured Isosphaeraceae bacterium
AGTGCCGGGAGTCGTCGTCGGTCAGCTTGTCGGCGTTCGACCAGACGCTGAAGTACGGGTCGTGCGCGATCAGGGGGACCGACGGCGGCCGGAACGGCTTCGCCTCCTCGGCTCGGATCGTCGCGGCGCCCAGAGAGGCCAGATACAAACAAGCGCCGACCGCGGCGCGGAAGCTTCGTGGGGGAGGGTTCATGGCGTTCTCACAGGAAGGATCGTCAAAACGATGTGTCTCGATGATAGTTCGACCTTCGCCCCGAGGCCACCCTCCGCCGCGGCGAACCGCCGGCTTTCGCGCGGGGGCGTCAAGCTGAAAGCCGACGACCCGACGTTCATTCCGAGACCTCGAAATACCAGCCCGACGCGCAAGCGAGGGGATCGCCGGGGAACCTCGCGGCGTTCGTCGCGTCCCACGCGTGTCGTCACCTCGCTTGCGTCGGGCTGGCGGCGGAATCATCGGCGGCGGTGTTGACGCCTCAATTCACCGCTCCGGCCCGACTTCGCCTTGCCGTTCCGGCCGATTCGACGACAATGAACGAAACGTCAGGTCCGCGAGTATCCACCAATTCAACCCGAAGGACGCGAGCGCATGACCGACGAACCCAGGACGGCCGGGCGATTCGATCGGCGGAAGCTGTTCAGGCGGGCCGGCCTGGGGGCGCTCGCGGCGTTGGGGGTCGGGGCGGGGTATCCGGTGCTGGAGGCGAAGTGGTGCGCGACGTCGCGCCGGGTCGTCTCGGTCCCCCGGCTGCCTTCGGCGTTCCGGGGGACGACCGTCGCCCTTCTGGCCGACCTCCATCACGGCCCGTTCGTGCCGCTGGCGTACATCCGGCACGTCGTCGACCTGACCAACAGTCTGAGGCCCGACCTGATCCTCCTGGCGGGCGACTACGTTTCCAAGAGCCCTCGGTACATCGCCCCGGTCTGCGAGGAATTGAAACGGCTCGAAGGGCCGATGGGCCGGTTCGCCGTGCTGGGCAACCACGACCACTGGGAGAGCGTCGTGGAATCGGAGATTCAGCTCGACCGCGCGGGTTTCGAGATGGTCGACAACCGGGGGGTCTGGCTGCGGCGCGGCGGCGACCGGCTGCGGATCTGCGGCGTCGGCGATTTATGGACGGATCAACAGGACGTCGTCTCGGCCCTCGACGACGCCGACGAGTCCGACGCGGTGATCCTGCTGTCGCACAACCCGGACTTCGCCGAGACGGTCGACGACCCTCGGGTCGGCCTGATGCTCAGCGGCCACACCCACGGCGGCCAGGTGGTGATCCCCGGCTGGGGCGCGCCGATCGTCCCCTCGAACTACGGCGCCAAGTACCTCGGCGGCCTGGTGCAAGGCCCGTCGTGCCCGGTCTTCGTCACCCGAGGCGTCGGCACCACCGGCCCCCCCGTCCGACTCCTCTGCCGCCCGGAAGTCGTCCTGCTGACGCTGACGTAGGAGGAGGGAGGGGCGTTGGTTATCGGCCCCGTCGGCTTCGACTATCGCGTTTTGCTTTCGGCTCGCCTACAGGAATGGGTCTCAACTGAAATAAGCATATTTTTAATGAAAGACGTCGGTCCTGCGGGTTGTGGAGTGCGGCGGCTTGCCGCCGCATGGGCCGCGTATGACGCGGCGGCAAGCCGCCGCACTCCAAGGGGGCGAACGGTCGAGTCCCGGCGGCGAACTGCGCAATCCAACGGTAAACCGCTCTAGAATCGATTCGTCGAAGGCGTTTGCTACTCGTATCGCGAGGGAACGTCATGGCTACCGACGCCCGCGCCTTTCCCGGCGCCGACGCGGCCGTCATGTCTCGTCTGATCAAGCCGGAAGACGAGGACCCTTCGGCCGAGGCGGCGCGGTCGCTGCTCCGGCTTCGGTTCGATCCGCGCGACCTGGATCGAATGCACGAGCTGGCGACGAAGAACCAGGACGGCCTTCTCACCAGCGACGAACAAGCCGAGATCGAAAGCTACCGACGCGTCGGGTACATGCTCGACCTGATGCATTCGAAGGCCCGGCGAACTCTCAAACGGCGCCAGGAGGGCGATTCGGCTGATGTTCACAGCCACGACCCTCCCGCCGCCGCGTGCAGGGCCGACCGGGCGCGGAGCAGGGCGGGGGTGTCGCCGGCGCCGATGTTGAGGCGGCGGAGGGCCAGCGGGGCGAGGTCGGGAGCGTCGAGGCGGTTGATCCCTTCCAGGCCGGTGAAGCCGAGAGTGAAGCCGGCGTCGGCGGCGAGTTCGAGCGTCCGACCGCTGAATGCGCCGGGCCAGCCGTAGGGGTAGGCGACGGCCTTCACCGGGGCGTTCACGGCGGCTTCGAGGATCGTCCTCGACAGCGCCAGCTCGCGCCGTTGGGGGGCGTCGGGCAGGCTTGCCAGCGCGACGTGGTCGTGGCCGTGCGAACCGATCGAATGGCCGAGCGCGACGAGCCGCTTCAGGTGCTCCCAGGTCATGAACAGGTCGCGGCCCAGGGCGGGGGAGTCGACCGCGACCTCGGCCTGTTCTTCGAGCCTCTCCAGGAACGCGGCCTCGTCGGAGACCTCGCCGGCCAGGAACGCCCGGATCACCCGCATGATCGCGGCCGTTCGATCGACGGGGTCGACGTCGATCAAGAGCGGCGAGCCGTCGTCGTCCGCGCGCTTGACGATCAGACGACGCGCGGCCGTCTTCTTCAACACGTAGGCGACGTGGTCCCACCAGGGGAGCCGAGGGCGTTCGAGGAAGCCGGTCGGGATGAAGAACGTCGCGGGGATTTCCAGGTGTTCGAGGATCGGCAGCGCGGCGTCGTGGTTGTCGCGGTAGCCGTCGTCGAACGTCACCATCGCCAGCGGCTTGCGGGCGTCGGCGAGCCTCGCGGCGTCGGCCAGATCGTCGAGGCGGACGATCTGGAATCGGTCGCGGACCAGCCTCATGTGGTCGCGGAACCGGTCGGGCGCCGCCGAGATCACCGGATCGTAGTACGGATCGGCGGCGAACCCGCGCGAGGCGATCCGGTGGTACGTCAGCACGACGAGAGAGCGACTCCCCCGCGCCAGCCGTTCCAGCAGCCGGAGCCCGCCGGTCGCGCCGAGCGACCGGGCGAGGAAGTCGCGCTTGTTGGGGATGCTCTGGAACAGTCGCGCTGGCAAGGGAACGTCGCTCCGGTGCGGGGAAGGAAGATTCCAATCAGCCCTTCTCCCCACGGGAGAAGGTGGCCGGGACGGCCGGATGAGGGTCCAGGGATTTTGCGGTTGATCGCGGGGGAGCCCAGGAATCCGTGATGATCCCGACGACCCTCATCCGCCGCGAGCATCCCTTCTCCCCCCGGGAGAAGGTGGCCGAAGGCCGGATGAGGGTCCGAGGATTTCGAGGTATGTGTCGCGAGAACCCAAGGATCCGTGATGGCTCCGACGACCCTCATCCCCCCTTCGGGCACCTTCTCCCGGGGGGAGAAGGGAGTTCGACGTCGGCTCGTGTGGATATCAGCGTTTTTTGATGGTGATCCCCAGTCCCGGGCCGTCCATCAAGACGAACGAGGTGTCGAGGTCCGGGTTGGTGGTGACGGCCTCAAGGTAGCGGGGGTTGGGGGGCGGAAAGTGCATGTTGTGGGCGAGGATCAGGCCGCCGGGGCGGACCAGGGGGAGCAGCTCCTTGAGGTAGCGGTCGTAGCCGTCCTTCTCGGCGTCGATGAACAGGACGTCGATGGGTTCCTTGTTCTTGACGGCCGTCTCGTGGGCGTCCCCTTCCGTGATCTCGATCAGGTCCTCGACGCCGGCCTTCTTGAAGTTGGCGCGGGCGACGGCGATCCGGCCGGGGTCGATGTCGTGGGTGTACAGCTTGCCGCCGGTCTTCCGCAGCGCGAGCGAGAACCACAGTCCCGACTCGCCGGTGGAGGTGCCCAACTCGACGACCCGCTTGGCGCCGACCGCCTCGGTGAGCTGCCGCATCAGCCGGCCGTCGGCCTCGGAGACGTTGGCGTACCGCTGCCCTTTCCGCGCCTCGACGATGGCTTCAAGAATCCGCTTCTCGCCGTCGTCCTTGGCAACGGCCGGCTTCTGGTAGTTGGGCGCGGGCTCGCGCTCGCGCTGCTGCTGCGCGGTGCTCACCGCGGGCGCTCCGAAGAATACGGCCCCGGTCAAGCAGAGGGCGGCGGTCGCGCGGCGGTTGGTTCTCGTCCTCATCGTGTCGGCTCCCCTGGTTGGGTTGGTGGACGTCGAAACTGGACTCATCCAGTATGGCGACGACCTCCGCGACGGGCCAGCCTCCGCAACAATCCGTTACACTTACGTGTACGCATAATCCCCTTCGATCGGCGTGAAGTGGAACGGGCGGTCGCGGGGGATGAGGCGGCCGGGGTCGCGGAGGTGGAAATCGAGGGGATGGCGATACGCGAAGCCCGCGGCGCGGAGGGCGCCGGCGGTCCAGGGGGTTCCCGAGTAGGCTTCGGCGACGTCGGCGCCCTGACGCCTGAGCACGCGCGCCAACTCGGCGAAGGCGTCGCGCCAAAGGTCGGGTTCGGGGGCGTCGAGCAGGCAGTCGACGATCTTGCCGACGACGATCCCGGTCTTCGGCTGGGGAATCCGGTTGAGCACGGCGAACCCGCGCGTCCGTCCGGCCGGATCGAGAAGCTCGAAGCCCGACATGGCCTGACGGGGGAATCGGAGGAGGTGGTTGAGCCGCTCGGGCGTCCGCTCGGTCAAGGTCGCGTCCTCGGCGGCGCTTTTCGCGACCTCGGCGGCCTCTGCGCCGAACGACGCGACCGGGGCCGCGTCGATGAACGCGCAAGGGGCCGTCGGGCGGCCCCGCAGCCGCCCCGCCAGGTCGCGGGCGAGGCGGGCGGCCGGGCGGGGCGAGCCGACGCCGGCCCGCCGGAGCCAGCGAACGGGACGGAGTATGCGTTGGTAAGCATGGATCGGCGGCAACAGGTCGTAACCGCTCCGCTCGGCGACGTCGCGGCCGGCGCGGCTGCCCCCCAGGCCGAACTGCACCGGGGCGATCTCGTTCACCTTCCGCATCAGGCTGACCCCCACTCCTCGACGATTCGGCGAGCCCAGCCAGTCGATCATGTGCAAGGCGGGAACGCGACCGCCGGGGGCCCCGATCGTCGCCCCGGTGAAGGCCGTCGGGCAGAACCCCAGATGGCCGACGATCGCCCCCGATTCGTCGCGCGCCACGTAGCTCCTCGGCGCGGGCTCCTGGCTCTCCCCGGTCGATTCGAGGTACTTCCAGCGGAGGACCTCCGGCGCGGCGAAGTCGGCGTCGGCCGCCGCGCCGAAGCCCGAGGTCAGGAACCGGCTCAGCTCGTCGAGGTCGTCCGAATGCAACGGCCGGATGTCGCGGGTCATGGGGGGCCCTGTCGAGTTGGACGCATCTGCAATCGATCGTCCCTCTCCCTCCGGGAGCGGGGGGAACCCCACTTGTGGGGTCGGGCCGAAGGCCGGGTGAGGGTCGTCGGAGTCGTAGCGGACTCCACGTCTTTCTCGCGCCGCGGACCTCGAAATCCCGCGACCCTCATCCGGCCCTGCGGGCCACCTTCTCCCGGGGGGAGAAGGGATCGTCGCATGGGCAGTCGTAATTCAGTCCTCAATCGATCGTCCCTCTCCCCCCGGGAGCGGGGGGAACCCCACTTGTGGGGTCGGGCCGAAGGCCGGGTGAGGGTCGTCGGAGTCGTAGCGGACTCCACGTCTTTCTCGCGCCGCGGACCTCGAAATCCCGCGACCCTCATCCGGCCCTGCGGGCCACCTTCTCCCGGGGGGAGAAGGGATCGTCGCATGGGCAATCGTAAATTAGTCCTTCTTCTTCGCCCCCGTCACCGAGCGGATGTAGTCGACTTCCTTGGCGTCGTAGGGCTTGCCGTCGGTGTGGAAGACGTCGTGGAACCAGAGCGGGGGCTTGTCGGGGTAGCGGTGCTGCCACGAGTCCCAGGGGTAGATGGTCTGGGACTTGCCGTCGACGAATCCCCAGTTGTACGCGGCCACCCCCTCGCTCTTGAGGTACGCCAGGATCGGGTCGAACCGGCTGCCGTTGCCGCGCGCCATGTACTCGGTGCAGAGGATCGGCCGGCGGTAGCGCTTGAGGGTCTCGACGTCCTTCTTCATTCCTTCGAGCGGGTGGTAGTTGTGGAAGCTGATCACGTCGGATTGTTCAAGCATGAACTTGTTGATCGGGCTGAGGGCGTCGACCTTGGTGAAGTCGCCCGACCAGACGCCGGCGGTCAGCGGCTGCGACGGGTTCGCGGCGCGGGCCCAGGCGAACTCCTTGCGCAACAGCGCCAGGGCGAGCTCGGGCTTGTTCTTCGGCTCCAGGCGGCCGTAGCTCGACTTGTTGGGGTTGTCGGGCTCGTTGAACAGGTCCCAGACCTGGACGCGGCGGTCGTCCTTGAACCGGGCGATCACGCCGGTCACGTAGCCTTTCATCTCGTCGTGGCGGTCGGGGGCGGCCAGGATCACCCGGCCGGGGCTCTGGACCCATCCCGAGTTGTGCAACCCTCGGCGCGGCTCGGGCTGCTTGCCGGCGTGGGGGTAGGGGTCCCAGACGCCGTCGAACAGGACGAGCATGACGCCGATGTGGTGGCGGTCGGCGACCTCCAGGAACTGGTCGATCCGCTTGACGAATCCTTCCGAGTCCCGCTCCCAGGGGATGTGGTGGAGGAACACCCGCAGGCTGTTGAAGCCGAGCGATTCGGCCCAGCCCAGCTCGCGGTCGATCGTCTCAAGATCGAACGTGTCGGCCTGCCACATCTCAAGCTGGTTGATCGCGGTGCTCGGCGCGTAGTTGCAGCCGACGAGCCAGGGATGCTCGCGGCCCCAGGCGGCGGCCTTCTCGACCGGCCAGGGGCCGTCGGCGGCCCGCGACCACGTCGGCGCGACGAGGACGAACGCAAGGATCGCGACGATTTTCGGAGCGAGGACGGATTTCATGGCGAGGGTTCGACTCCTAATCGGTTGGGGACGCGCCGGCGGTCGCCGGCGTCGCCGCAGTTTACGGGTTTGCGGCCCGTTGGATCAACCGCTCCTCCCGCCCCCCGCCGCCCCGCGCGCCGAATCCCGACGATCCCGCGGCGGCGATTTGCGTTTCGAAAGGGCGCGGGCATAATACACCCGACCGAGGGACGCGACGCCGCCCGGCGAGCCCGGATCGCATCGATCCGACGATTCCTCATCAAACCACATCAGTACACTCCCCGGGCGGGCGGGACGCCAAGGAATCGGCGCGTCTCGCCCGCCTTCATCATCCTCCGGCCGGTCCATCAACCCTTGTCGATCATCACCTCGGTCGATTTGATGATCGCCTTGACGGAGTCGCCGGCCTTGAGGCCGAGGGCTTCGGCCGAGTGCCGGGTGATCGCGGCGACCACCTCGACGTCGCCGATCGTCATGACGACCTCTGCCATCACGGCGCCGAGCTCCACCGTTTTGACCGTCGCCGGGAGCTGGTTTCTCGCGCTGAGCATCGTCGGTCCCCTTTCACTACGTGTAGAAGCCGGGTCGTTGGTTGATTGAGGAAAAGCGGGGGGGCGAGTCGACTGTACAACGGCGGACGCGAGCCGCCAAGCCGTCGGCGGCCGATCCCGACCGCCCCCTCCTCACGCCCCCGCCGAGCCAACCAAGCGACTGACGAACGGCGCGGATCCCCCAATCCGCTGGGGGGAAGCTTCGCAGGCCATTGATAACCAATCGAGCGCATCGGCTCCCTTGTAAAGGCGTGGCCGTCGTCTTGTTGCGCCTTGCTTGGCTTGAATGGCGGCCGGGATTCGAGATCGTCCAGCGTCAATGATTAAAAAATCATGTGCTATGTTTCACGGGATTGCCCTGCAAGGTCGGCTTAACCGGCCTGGGTCGGTTGTTTCAGGGGCGTTCCCTCAACGCGCGTC
>CALCIC010000648.1 GCA_937907405.1 uncultured Isosphaeraceae bacterium
TTGTCGGCGAGCTGAAAGCAAACCGCTCTAGGATAGCGCGGATCGTCCGACCAACGTTTTCTCCAAGCTTCCGATCTTGTCCATCCGAAGTGCCTGGCCACCCGCGCGCCCTATCGAATCGATGTCCAGGGAGGTCAAGATCCGAACTCGGGTCGGAATCGGCTCCCGCCCCCTTTTCGCCCCGACCCCCTTTCGCTCCGACCCCGGCGATGGTCGAAACGGCCGCGTCTTGTTTGGTAAGATATTCGTGACGCCCACGGTCTCCCGGAGATTCAAGCATGTCCACGATCACCCTTCAGGAAGCGCAGGCCAATCTGGCGGAACTCGTCCACCAACTCGTCCCTGGCGAGGGGTTGACGATCACTGAGAACGACCGGCCGGTCGCCCGGCTGATTCCCATGCCCACTGTTCAGCAACGCCCCCCCCGACCACGGCCGCCGGTGACCGGAGTGCCCAAGGCCGGGGGTTGCGAGGGACTGATCGTCGTGCCCGATGATTTCAAGGAACCGCTGGAGGAGATGCGGGAGTACATGGAATGAGCCTCCTGCTCGATACCTGCGTACTCTTATGGTTTCTCTCCAATGACCCGAAATTGAACGCGGCGGCGCGGGCCGCGATCGAGGATCCCGCAAACGTCCGATGGGTCTCGCCCGGCAGTTTGTTTGAGATCGCCATCAAGGTGAGGATCGGGAAGCTGAAGCTCGCCGCGCCGTTCGCGGTGATTTTTCCCGCCAAGACGTTGGCGGCCGACATCCATCTGCTCCCGCTGGAACCGGCTCACATCGAGCCCCTGACGTCCCTTCCGCTCCATCATAAAGACCCGTTCGATCGCCTCAACGCCGCGACCGCGCTGGTCGAGGGCCTGACGCTCGTCTCCGCCGATTCGGCTTTCGACGTCTACGGCGTGACCCGAGTCTGGTGATCGGCAGGATCAAAGAGGGCAGGAGCCACGGGGCCATTCAGAAGCAAACCGCGCTATCATCCTCAATCTGTGGGCGGCAGTTCACGAGCGTCGGATGAGGAGGTCGCGGTTCGTTCGATCATGGCCTGCGGCGAGGGAATTTGTTCCGCCAGCACGGACCGTTTCGGCATTCGATCGCGGATTTCGTCGATCAGCTTCTGGTGAGAACGATTGGAGAACCACCATCGGAAGAGCGAGATCATCCCCTGGACCAGTAGCAACCAGAAGGCGACGAGATAGGACGTATAGACTCGATTCGACTCGATCGTCGCGGTCTGCAGGGTGATCAAGATCGACAGGGCCGTCGGGAGCATGGCCAGCGCGAAATTGAGATGCAACTGCCCGGCGGGGCCTTCGGCGAGCCGCTCGAATTCCGCCTCGGACAATTCGTAGACCTTGAGTTGCCCCAGAGGCGCGTACAGGACGATGGGAGGGGCGGGACGTGGATCGGATGCTTTGCGTGGCGGCACTTCTCACCTCAGGGCGTCGGCGCCGCGAAGAACGCGCATGCTGGCTCGGATCGTCCCGCCGTGGCCGCCCAGATCAACGGCGAGATGCCATCGCCCCTCGTGAGGGGGCGCCAGCCTCATGGGCGAAACCTTCGCCAGGCCGCCGTAATACTTGAACGACAGGCCGTTGCGATAACTCTCGAAATTTGGCGAGTCGAGGAGCATCACGTTCGCCTGTCCATCGAGAGTCACCTCGATCAAGTCGTCGGGACCAGCCTCGAATTCTTGATGTAGGAAATTCATGCCAACTCTCGACGGCCGGAGGGACTGATCGACCAGGACGCAGCCCTATTCTACCAAGCCTGCTGGAACCTTTGGATAGTCCAATCGGCCGGGGCCGGCCGGGCGCGAGTCCGGGTCGGCTCACTTCTTGCCGAGGGTCGCTTCCAGGTCGGCGAGGATGCCGACGACGTTGTCGAAGCCGGGGAGGAGCGGGTTGTTGGCGTCGGCCTTGAGCCAGCCGACGACCTTCTTCTCGGCCGACATGACGGTCGAGTGGTTGCGGCCGCCGAAATATCGGCCGATCTCGCTGTACGAGGCCCCGGCGTGCTTGTCCTGGCCGCGCATCAATCTGAGGTAGGATAGTTCGGATCGGCCGATCAACGCCCTCTCAAAACTCCCGAGCTTATCCATCTGAAGTGCGTGGCTACCTGCGCGTTCCACCTGCGCGGGCCCGCGGCCACCTGCATGCCCTCACTCTCTTTGTTCAAAAGTGCTTGCACGCCTACAGGCTTGACAGACAACCTTGCTGCGACCATAGTCATAAGTGGAGATAGGAGACGGCAGGTTAGCATGCTTAAACTTGGACGATCCTCCTGATGAAGTTCGGCATTCGCAAATTCTCGCTTAATAAGCGGATTGCCGCTCGAACCTCCTGGAAACGCGTGGTTCGTCATAACCTTGGGCTGAAAGCCCCGCGCGGCTGGGGTTGGCTCACTGATCCAAGGAAAGCGTTCTACAACCGGATCTACAATCGGACGACGGTTGGGTGGGGCGCAGTTTTCGCTGCCTTCATCGCTCTGGGGCGTCTGATCGTCTTTTCACTCGCATCTCATTCGCCGACCCGATCCGGTTCCAAAAAGGGCCTCATAGCCGGTCGGACGCGTCGCCGAGCGGTTTGGAGCAATTTGATGAGCGATCAGATCGAATACGCCGGATTCGAGGCCAGTGAATTCGCCGAAAACCCTGAACCGCGAGTCCCTTGCGTGTTGCTTCTGGACGTCTCCGGCTCGATGTCCGGTCGACCGATCGCCGAACTGAACGACGGTCTCGCAACTCTGAAGGACACGCTGGCCGCCGATTCTCTGGCCGGCAAGAGGGCGGAACTTGCGATCGTGACGTTCGGCGGAACGGTGAACGTTATTCAAGACTTCGTGACTGTCGAGAATTTCCAGCCACCCCATCTGAGCGCAGCGGGCGGCACGCCGATGGCGCAGGCGATCATCACCGGCCTCGACATGATCGCGACGAGAAAAGCCACCTACCGCGCCAACGGCATCTCGTATTATCGTCCCTGGGTGTTCCTGATCACGGACGGCGGCCCTGACGACGGTTGGCACGCCGCCGCCGAGCAAGTCAAGAAGGGGGAGGCCGCCAAGTCATTCGCCTTCTTCACCGTGGGAGTCGAAGGATCGAGCTTCGACGTGCTCACTCAAATCTCCACGCGAGCTCCGGTGAAGCTCAAGGGCCTTAACTTCCGCGATCTGTTCCTGTGGCTTTCGCAGTCGATGCAGTCGGTGTCGCAGTCGTCGCCCGGCGATAAGGTGGCGCTTCCTCCGGCAGGCTGGGCCGAGGTCTGACCGGGAGCCGCCATGTGGAAGATGGTTTACGGCAGCGTGCGCGGCACCTCGCACTTCGAATCTGGGACGCCCTGCCAGGATTATTGCTCCGGCGTCGGAAGCGGCCCCCTCTTGGTCGCCGCTTGCGCCGACGGCGCGGGGAGCGCGGAACGCTCCCATCTCGGCTCTCGTTGCGCGGTTGAGCGATTCCTTGAGGCGTCCGCCGCCCTGGACGACCGTATTCCCGAGAAGGGCGAGGTCGAAGCCTGGATCGAACTCGCACGCGATCGCGTGCTGGACGAATCGTCCACGCAAGACGTTTCTCCGCGCCAACTGGCCTGTACGTTCCTCGCGGCGATCGTCGGGGAAGGCTGGGCGGCCTTCGCCCAGGTCGGCGACGGAGTCATCGTCTTCAACGGCGACGCGGGCTACGACCTCGCGTTCTGGCCCGACAACGGCGAATACGCGAACGCGACCCGCTTTCTGACCGACGACGACTACCGCGATCATCTCCGCATCGAGATCGTGCCGCGACGCATCACCGAATTGGCCATCCTTACCGACGGCCTCCAAATGCTTGCCCTGGATTTCGCCGGCGCCAGGGTCCACGACCGCTTCTTCGCACCGCTGTTCCACACGATCCGGGCCGGCCCGGACGAGGATGCGCTCAGGACTTCGTTGCTGAGTTTCCTGGATTCCCAACGAGTCAACGAGCGAACCGACGACGACAAGACCCTATTCCTCGCCACGCGAAGCAACTACGATGTCCCGGCAAGCCTATCCGACGAGCCTTCATGACCATGCGGGAAACGCGATCCGGCTTCCTTCCAAGCCGTTCGCCGTCGGGGGGGAGGGCGCGGTCTTCGACGTCGTGGACCGGCCGGACCTAGTCGCCAAACTCTACAGCAAGCCGCAGAGCAGGGAACGTTGCGACAAGCTCAGGGCGATGGCGAAGCTCTGCAATCCCGACCTGCTGAAGATCGCCGCATGGCCCACGGCCACATTGAGCGCGAACGGTTCCGCCGTCGTCGACGGCATCCTGATGCCCAAAGTGGCGGGCTTTCTTGAAATCCATCACCTCTACAGCGTCGCGCAGCGAAAAAAGGATTTTCCGGAGGCGGATTGGAGCTTCCTGCTGCATACCGCCCGCAACTGCGCCATCGCCTTCGAGGAGATCCACGGCCACGGTCACGTCGTCGGCGACGTCAATCAAAAGAACGTGATGGTGTCCAAAATGGGCGTCGTCGCCTTCGTCGACTGCGATTCGTTCCAGGTTACGGAAGGTTCGCGCATCTTCCGATGCGGGGTGGGAGTACCGGAATACACACCGCCGGAACTCCACGGGAAGAATTTCGCGAGCCTGGACCGATCGGCGAATCACGACCTGTTCGGACTGGCGATCCTCGTCTTCCACCTGCTGATGATGGGACGTCATCCCTTCTCCGGCGTCCCGGTGGCACCGATGGACCTCCCGATCGAGAAGGCGATCCAGGACGGCTGCTACGCCTACGCGCGGGATACGTCTACGACCCGGCTCAAGCCGCCCCCGGACGCTCCACCGGCCGCCATGCTCGATTCGTCACTGCTCAACCTGTTTGAGCGGGCATTCCGGGCCGGCACGCGACCCACGGCCGCTGAATGGCGGTTCGCCCTGGACGCCGGGATGAAGTCGCTGGCCAGATGTAAAAGCGACCCACGGCACACCTACCTGTCGGCGGCGAGAGGCTGCCCGTGGTGCCAGCTTATTGCCACCACGAGGGTCATTTTCTTTGTGCCCGGCCAGGATGCCGCGCCGGCGTTCAGGCCCGAAGACATCGAACGGCTGGCGAACAGGCTGCTCCGATTAGAGCTTCGCTTCGCCGACTACGCAAGGCCGAAAGCGGTGTTGAATCCTGTCGTCTCGCTCCCAACGAATCTGCGGGCGCCGAGCCAGAAACCTGTTCCAGCCTCGGTTCCGGCTCCGCCGCCCATGCCGGAAAAACCTTCCCTAAAGCCTAAACCAGATGCCCCGATCGACCCGCCGCGTCCCGAGCTTGAGTCGATGCCGCCTCGTCCGGAGCATCCCGAGACACCATCGCTCGGCCCGCCTGACCGCTTCCTTGCCAGACTTTGCATGGTGGGGTTGGGCGTCGGATTTCTGATCATCTTTATAGCGGGGCCGGTCGGTATCACCCTCATGGCGTTGTTCGGGGCATGGCTGCTCTTGATGCTCGCCTTTGAGGAACCGTGGAGAGAATATAAGATGATGAAGAGATATCGCCTCGAATGCCAGCGACTCGACGGCGAATACGCGGCGTCGTGCGAGCCATTGGAGAAGATAAACAAAAGGCTCAACACCGCCTGGCAGGCGGAGAAGACGGCGTTGCTCTCCGAGCACGAGGCAGCGTGCAGGGCAGTCGATGACGAGAACCGCGCCCGCTCGAAGACCTGGGAGATGAAGTATGCCGCCAGGATGCAAGCCCACCTCCAAACCTGTAAAGGAATCGAGGCGACGAATCAACGTTTACTCGCCGCTTGGGAAGCCGAGAACACCGTCTGGTTGAAAGAGGTGGGACGCTGGCGTGAGCAATTAGCTCAGCTCGAGGCCGATCTGAACCGACTTGAGGCCGAAGTGTCGTCTCAGCGGGTGGAAAGCGCAATGCGTTTCGAAACCATGAGGCGGGAGGCCCAGCGAACTGTTTCAAAGTTTCATACCGTGAAGCAAGATTATACGGCTGACCTCCAGAAGGCTGAGGCGGGCTCGTACGAGAGCCAGTTGGAGGACTACCTCGACGGTTTCCGGATCAGGGACGCAAACATCAAGGGAATCACATGGCTTTGCATCGACGAGAATCTGGAATGGGCCGGGGTCAAGACGGCAAGGGACGTGCTGATCCTCGAGTCCCAGAAAGTGCCCGGTGTCGGGCCAGTCCTAAGCGGGCGACTCTTCGCATGGCGAGAGGAATTGGTTCGTTCCTTCGTGCCGACGCAGATTCTTCCTGAGCAGGTTCGAAGCCGGATCGCGAGTCGCTACGCTCCTGTGTTGATCCCTATCGGGGAGAGAATTCAGAAATATGTTCGGACTTTAGAGTCCAGCATCAATTTGCACCATGCGAGTGAGCGGCGGACAGTCGCGACGATTGCGAGAACGGTGGAAAAAGCCGCCGCTGCTGAGGCCCACCTGAAAGCGCTGCACGGAATGGTTTGACAAGTAAGGCGCATGGAGAAAATGCGAGGGGGCGGACGCTCCGAAAGGAGATCAAACGACCGCCCGCCGATGGAGCGCTCACTTCTTGCCGAGGGTCGCTTCCAGGTCGGCGAGGATGTCGACGACGTTGTCGAAGCCGGGGAGGAGCGGGTTGTTGGCGTCGGCCTTGAGCCAGCCGACGACCTTCTTCTCGGCCGACATGACGGTCGAGTGGTTGCGGCCGCCGAAATATCGGCCGATCTCGCTGTACGAGGCCCCGGCGTGCTTGCGGGCCAGGTACATGGCGACCATCCGGGGATAGGCCAACGTCCGGACCCGGCTGTCCGACTTGAGGCCGTCGACGGCCACCTGGAAGAACGCGCAGACCGCCTTCTCGACGTCGCGGAGGGCCACGCCCTGCGTGGTGTTGCGGATCGTGTCTCGCAGCGCGGCGTGGGCGATGGTCATCGTCACCGGCTTGCCCGTCAGCGACGCCTGGGCCAGAACGCAGTGGAGCGCCCCTTCCAGCTCGCGGACGCTGGTCCGGACGTGCTCGGCGATGTAGTCGAGCACCGCGGCCGGCACGACCACGCCCCGGCTCTCGGCCTTGGATTTGAGGATCGCCCGCCGGGTCTCCTGGTCGGGCGCCTCCAACTTGACCACCATGCCCCCCAGAAACCGCGTCGCCAACTCGTCGGTCAGCTTGGCGATCTTCCTCGGGTGCTGGTCGGCGGCCAGGACGATCGGCGCCCCGCGCTCGATCAAGGCGTTGAACGTGTGCAGGAACTCGTCCTGGGTCGCCCGCTTGGCCGCCAGGAAGTGGACGTCGTCGACGACCAGCGCGCTCGCCCCGCGATGCCGGCTCCGGAAGCCCGCCAGCGACGACGTCCGCATCGCTTCAAGGAACCCGTTGGTGAAGCTCTCGGCCGAGACGTGGATCAGGTTGATGCCCGGGTGCGCGTGCCGGAGCCCCTGGACGATCGCCTCAAGCAGATGGGTCTTGCCCAGGCCCACGCCGCCGTGGATCACCAGCGGGTTGAACGACCGGCCGGCGGACTGGACCATCTCGCGGGCCGCGGCGAACGCGAGCTGGGTCGTCGGTCCGACCACGAAGTCGTCAAGCCGGCGCATCACCCGGGCCCCCCCCGGGGCCGCCGCCGATCGTCCGGGCGCCGGGGCGGCGGCCGAATCGGGCGCGGGGCCGAAGCCGGCGAGTCGGGCGGGGAAACCCTGCTCGGGGAGCCGGTTCGAATGCGAGGCCGACTTGCCGACCCGAGGGCGAGGCTTGCCGGGGATCGGCACCACGACCGTGTTCCCCGGGCGGGCGTCGGGCTCAGGGCGCTCGGGGACGATCTCGACGTCGCGGAACGGCGGGGCCTCGTCCTGCACCGAGAAGTTCAGCGGCAGC
>CALCIC010000649.1 GCA_937907405.1 uncultured Isosphaeraceae bacterium
GCCTCCCCCCCTGGTCGGTGCGACCGCCGACGACGGCTCGTTCCGAATTTCCAAGCCGATGAGGCGGGACGGAGAAGCGGAGCGCCAGGTGGTGGCGATGGCCGAAGGCTACGGCCCCGCCTTCGCCGGCCCGTCCGGGAGCGACGACGCGAAGGTCTTGAGGCTGGTCAAGGACGACGTTCCGATCCAGGGGCGCGTGCTCGACGCCGAAGGTCGCCCGGTGTCGGGGGCGAAGGCGACCGTGGTGGGCGTCCTTTGGCATCCCAGCGGCAAACTCGACGCCTGGCTCGCGACGCTTAAGCGTGGACAGGCCGCCTTTCCCGCGCAATACGATTTGCTCCGCTGGTGGGCGAACGACGACGTCTCCTTGCTCATTCCGCCGGTCGTCGCCGACCGGAACGGCCGGTTCAACATCCGGGGCGTGGGGCGCGACCGCGTCGCCTCGGTGCTGATCGAAGGGCCGGGCGTCGCGACGACGTTCGAGTACGTCGTCACCCGCCGGATGCCGACCGTCAAGGCGCCCGACTTCGACCGCCAGAACTACAGCGGCGAGGTCACCTACCACGGCGCGGAATTCGACCTCGTCGTCGGTCCGGAGCTGGTGGCGGTCGGGACGGTCACCGACAGGGATGCCGGCAAGCCGCTGGCCGGCGCCGTGGTGAGGACGGCCTCACTGTTCGGCAACCCGATGCGATCGCTCAGGACGATCACCGACGCCCAGGGACGTTACCGGCTCGCCGGCATCCCCCCGAAAGACCACTTCGGTCAGGAGCAGGGCCTCCTCGTCTCGCCCCCCGACGATCTTCCGTATCTTCCGGCAGTCAAGCATCTCGGCGCCGGCGACGGGACGGAACCCATCGTCGTGGACCTTCAGCTCAAGCGTGGGGTTCGGGTCCAGGGGCGAGTCGTCGACAAGGCGACCGGCAAGGGAGTGAGAGCCGGCATCGGCTACTACGTTTTGAGCGACAATCCCAACCTGAAGGCTTACTCGAGGTACGGAGTGGTCAACGCCGCGCCCTCCTACCGGACCGACGACGAGGGGAACTTCGACCTGGTCGTCATGCCTGGGCCGGGGGTGATCGGAGCAAGGGCGGGGAGCCAGAGCTACCGATTGGGGACGGGCGGCGACTCGATCGCGGGATTGAAATGGGCGGACGAGGCCCACGAGATGATCGACGCCTATCCCCAATCGCTTGTGCCGATCAATTACCACACGATCGTGGGCGTCGATCCGAAGCCCGGCGACGAAGCGATCGCCTGCGAGATCGCGCTCGACCCCGGCCGGTCGGTGAAGGGCCGGGTGGTCGATCCCGACGGGAAGCCGCTGGCCGCCGCCCGGATCGACGGGCTTGAGGATTATTTCCGCGGTTGGTCCCACAAGCCCCTGCCGTCGGCCGAGTTCCTCGTGGAGGGACTCGGCGAGGGCGCGTCGCGCGACTTGCTCGTGTATCACGAGGGAAAGAAGCTTGCCGGGGCTTTCGTGGTCGGCCCGGAAGACACAGGACCGATCACGATCAGGCTGGAGCCGTGCGGAGTCGTAACCGGCCGGCTTCTCGACTCCGACGGCCTGCCGATGGCGGGGGTCGAGATGACGTGCCACGCCCCTTCTCGCGACCCGAAGCATGAGGTCGGCTCGCTCCCCGACGCCCTGAAGACGGACGACGACGGCCGGTTCCACGCCGAGGGGCTCGTGCCGGGGCGCAAGTATTCGTTCCGGGCCTGGAAACGTCAGGAGCGGGCCAGCACGCGCATCGACGCCGTGAAGGACGTCGTCGTGGCGCGCGGCCAGTTGAAAAACCTCGGCGACATCCGCCTCGACGCTAACGAGTGATCTTCCCCTCGACCGGATCGGGCGAGCGGCCTTGCACTCCGCTCGCCCTTCGCGGTCAGACCGCGGTGTCGTGCGGTTCGAGGACCGGCTCGGTCGGCGCGGCCGCGGGGCTGGGATCGCTCGCGGGGGCGGCCGTGACCAGCGGTTCGATGGTAGTCACGATCTGACGGCGCTGATTCTTGAGCAGGGTGAGGCCCATCTTGACCTTGTCGCCGATCGTCTTCTGCGACAGGCAAGTGTAGAGACAAAGCTTGTCGCACGCGACGGTTTCCTTGCGGATCTTCTGCGCCTCGGGACCGTACCAGATGTCGCGAGCCGAGCGCTCCTTGATGTTGCCGATCGAAGGGTAGAAGAAGCAGACCTCGACCGAGCCGTCGGTCCGGATGAAGAAGTCGCGCATGCCGACGCGGCAGGGCATCGTCTCGGGCGGGGCGCTCTCCTCCTTGAAATGCGGGACCATGAGAGAGATGACCAACTCCGAGTTCAGGATCGGCTCGCCGTTCCGCTTCAGCGCCAGCATCTGATCGACGACGGCTTGAAGCTCGCCGTGCTCGTCTTCCTCGATCCAGAGCTCGTCGTAGGTCTCCGGCGTCCAACGGTCGATGGGCTGGAAGTTGAGGACGCTGGCCCCCATCTGCTTGACCCATTCGACCATCTCGGGCAGGAGTTTGTAGTTCTTCTTGCCGACCGTCGTCTTGATGATGATCGGGAAATCGTAACCGAGCTTGTCGCGCTCCTCGCGGAGGTTCTGGATCCCCTCGCTGAGCTTCTTGAACAGTCCCGGCCAGCCGCGCAGGTAGTCGTGCACCTCGGCGTTGGGGGCGTCGACCGAGACGCACACGTTGAACGGCTGCGCCGCCGCCAACTTCGCCGCGTTCTTGCGGTTGAGGGCCGAGCCGTTGGTCGTGACGCCGCTCTGGATGCCGTTGTCGTGGCAGAATTGCATCAGGTCGAGGAAGCCCTGCTTGATCATCGGCTCGCCGCCGCTGAAGCTGATCGAGAAGGTCCCGACGAAGTCCTTGATGCTCAACAAGGCCTTCTGCCACTCGTCGATCGACATCTCGTCCTTGTACTTCGGCATCCGCCAGTATTCGCAGTATCGGCACTTGACGTTGCAACGCTCGTTGACGAGGCCGTAGAAGGTCACCGGCTTGGTGACGTCGTACCCCGTGTCGAGGTAGATCTTCTCCGCGACGTGGTTCGCGGTGTGCTTCAAGGCAAGCCGAGCCATGTTGGTCAGATTCAACGTCGTTAACTCCGGATGTCGAAACACAGAGCGCGAAAACACGATTGATACACAAGGTTCCCTGTAAATATGAGCAACACGCCTTCGCCAAGTCAACGCGCTCCCGCTCAAGACGCCGCCGCTTCCGCGTGCAACGAACCGTCTAGCCGGCCGGAACGCCTTATCCAAAAGGTGGTTGTGGGCTCAATCGATCTTAGGAATCCGTTTGTCGCCAAATTAAGATCGATGACGGCGGCGTTTTTTTTTTGCAACATCGGGGGCCTGGCGCGATGGCCCCCAGGAGGGCGTCGGTCGTCTGAATTGATCCGATTTCGAGGCCCTTCGGCTCTTTAATGCGCATTGGCTCACGCATGAATTTCTTGGTCGGCGTTTGTAATCGGGGAGGGCTTGACCGGGGCGGAAGGCCGGTCTAAGGTTGACTAACGGTCAGTTCGGCCGAATGAGGGACTTTCACCGGCCGGGGGTTCCGACAGGTTGATCGTCTCGGCCCGGCGTCGCCTTGATGGGCCAAATCGACGCACCTTCCTCCCATGGCAGACGAACGCATCCGACGGCAAATCGCCTTTCTCGCCGCGCAGCTCATGTATCATCGGACCGAGTCCGAATACTTCACCGCCAAACGCAAGGCCGCCAAGCAGCTCGGGGTCGAGTATCGGTTCCGGCCGGCCGACCTGCCTTCGAACGCCGAGATCCGCGACCAGATCCAGGCGACGGCCCGGATTCACGAAGGACCGAAGCGGCTCGAACATCTCCGCGACATGCGGTTCGAGGCCCTCCGCCTGATGCGCAAGCTCGCCCGGTTCCGCCCCCGGCTGATCGGAAGCGTCTGGACCGGGCACGTCCGGCATGGGTCGGACATCGACGTCCACATCTTTTCCGACAGTCAGGCCATCGTCACCGACGTGCTCGACGAGTTCGGCCTGGCCTACGAGGTCGAGCGCAAGCGGATCGTCAAATGCGGCGAAGAGCGGGTCTTCACCCACATTCATCTCCACGACCGCTTCCCCTACGAACTGACGCTGTACCCCGAGGACAAGGTGCATTACGTCTTCAAAAGCTCGATCACCGGCCGGCCGATCGAGCGGGCGTCGATCTCCGAACTGGAGGCCGCGTTAAAAGCCGATGATCCCGACGTCGATCTCGATTTCGAGGTCGAGCGGGTCGAGGATCGGATCGACCGCTTCGAGTTGTACCGGATGCTGCTCCGCCCGCTCGAAGGAGTCAAACAGAGTCCGAAACACCATCCCGAAGGCGACGCGCTCTACCACAGTCTGCAAGTCTTCGAACTGGCCCGCGACGAGCGGGGTTACGACGAGGAGTTCTTGCTCGCCGCGCTCTTGCACGACGTCGGCAAGGCGATCGACGCCTCCGAGCACGTCCTCGCCGGACTTCAGGCCCTTGAGGGGACGATCACCCCGCGCACCGAGACCCTGATCGCGCTGCATATGGACGCGCTCGCGTACCGCGACGGCTCGCTCGGCGCCCGAGCCCGCGCGCGGCTCGAACAGTCCGAGGAATTCGACGACCTCATGCTCCTCCGCGAGCTCGATTCGCGAGGCCGCCAGCCCGGCGCCGTCGTTTGTGAGCTGGAAGAAGCTCTCGACTATATCCGCGACCTGGCCGAAGAATACGAAGAATGAGATCGGGACGGCTGATCCCTGGGAGGCTATCGGCGAGGTGACGACGAACGGTGAACGCTGGGACGAGCTGATGGGTTTCCTCCGACTGGTACGTCCGTGGTTCGACGCCCGGACGTATCGGCCGCTCATTCTTTTGTTCGTCGTCGCTTTCGGGGTGCTCCTCGGCCCGCTGGCCCTGGACCTCGTCTACGTCGTGCTGTACGGCCTGCCGCCCTGGCTGCGGAAAGCGCTCGGGAACGGCCTGCTGCTCTCGATCATGGGGGTCGGTCTGATACGTCTATGGAAGGTTCGACCTTCGGACGCCTGGCCGATCGGTTCGACCGCCGACGATCATCACGGAAGATCGGCCGCCGATCGCTGGATGCCCTGGGTGTTGCGCCTGGCCGTGGTCTCCCTCGCGTATCCGATGCTGCGGAACCCCGAGGGCTTCGGGTTTTCCGACTGGGATTTCGTGCTCGACAAATTCGAAGCCGTGCGTCGGACGATCCTCGTCTGGGGGCAATTCCCCTGGTGGAACCCCTGGTGTCGGGGCGGATTTCCACTGGCGGCCGAGCCCCAGATCGGCGCGATTTCGATGGCGACGCCGCTGGTGCTGGCTCTGGGGACGACGACCGGCCTCGGCCTGTCGGCGATCCTCTGCCTGCTGATCGCCGTGGAAGGCGCCTATCGACTCTCCTGGCTCTGGCTTCGCGATCCCTGGGCGTCGGCGGCCACGGCGGTGATCTACGGCCTGAACGGCGGAGTGGTCATCGACACGTCGCTGGGATACATCCTGGCGATGAGTTATTGCAGCGTCCCCTGGCTGGCTTATTTCGCCTTTCAGATCGGCCGACGATTCTCCGACGGCCTCTGGTTGGGTTTCTGGATGGCCTTCGTGGTGCTCAACGGCATCCAGTACATGAGCCTCTACGCCGCGCCGTTGACGGCCGCGATTTGGGTTCGCGCCTTCCGGGTCCAGCCGCCGGGACAGCGCGCGGCGTTGATGCTCCACACCCTCGCGGCCGGGGGCGTCTTCCTCCTGCTCTGCGGTTGGCGCCTCTGCACCGTCCTCTGGCTGCTTCTGGAAGATCAGCGAGAGCGCGTCACCTCCTGGAACGAGACGCCGTTCACCCAGATCGGAAGAGCACACGTCTGAACTCCAGTCA
>CALCIC010000650.1 GCA_937907405.1 uncultured Isosphaeraceae bacterium
GCCAGAGTCGCGACGTTGACGTGATGCCGGGGGCTCTCGATGATGACCTCGTGCGCGCCGACGCCCGCCATCATGTCGTAGATGCCGTCGCCCCGCTTGTTGAGGTCCCCCTCGATCTTCAGCGCGGGGAAGCGGTTGGGGACGACCCGGAGCCGCCAGCCCGGACCGTTGGGCCGCGAGCCGTGGTTGCGGTAGGCGAGGATCTCGGGAGGGGTCATGTGCTCGTTCCCCTCGCAGAACGGGCAAACCTGGCCCTCCTGCCGCCGCGACCCTTCGGACTTGAAGTCGTGAGGTCGCTTCGCCCGCTCATCCGCGATGATGACCCAGCGGCCGACGACGGGATCTTTGCGTAGCTCGGGCATGAACGTCCGCCTTCCTGATCAGTACCTGGCGATCCAAGAACGATTCGCTCGCGCGTGCGCCGTCGGCCACGCGGGGATTCCAATACCAGCCCGACGCGCGAGCGAGGGAACGGCATGCATCGGCTGCAACGAACATCGTGAACCTCCCGAGGCGATCCCCTCGCTGGCGCGTCGGGCTGGTAGTTTGAGATCTCTGAACACCAGTCGCATCATCAGACCTGCCACATGATCCGCTCGAAGTCGGGGCAGGGGACCGTCAACTCGAAGACCCCCTCGCGAGGCGCGCGGTCGACGCTGGCCTCCCCCTTGAGAAGCTCGACGTAGAACCGAATCGCGTCGCCGGGCTGCTGGTCGAGCCGATCGAACGGCACGGCGAGTTCGAGGATCATATCCGTCGCCACGGAGACCGTCGTGCCATTGGCGACCTGGCGACCCGCGTGATTGAGATACGCGGTCGGACGCGGCAGCGACGGCTGCATGACGACGACCTCGCGCTCGGCGGGGTCGACGAAGCCGATCCGCAGCCGGTCGGCCTCGGCCAGTCGTTCGGCGGCCGGCCCCCCCTCGGTGTCGAGCCGGACCAGAAAGCGGTCGGCGTCGAAGCCGAACCAGACGCAGTTGAGCAGCCCGCGAGTCACCAGCGTCATCGTCCCGCGGTCGTTGCCGCAGACGTACTTCGCGCCGTCGATCCACTCGAAATACGTCGCGCGGCCGTCGACCTTGACGTTGAGGAAGCTCGTCGGCTGGTCGTTGACCGGCCGGTGGCCGCCGGACTGCGAGATCGGCGTGAACAGCGAGCCGGGGGGGTCGCACGACAACAGGGCGTAGACGTTGCGGAGATGCTTGCGGAACAGGTGGTCGAACAGGGCGTCCTGGGCGCTCGAATGGTCGTCGCCGTACCACCAGAACCAGTCGGAGCCCTCGGCGATGTAGATCTCTTCCCAGGCCCGGGCGAGCACGGCCGGGTCGTGGCGGCCCGACTGCTGCTCGGCGACGAGAAACCGCCGCGTGTCGTGGAGCGCGTCCCACCCCCGATTGTCCTCGGGATGGCCGATCCAGATCGCGAAGTTGTGGCTGATCCAGCTCCCCGCGAACAGCCGCTGGAGCGTGTCGGCCGGCGGGTGCTCCTGAAGGAAGTCGCTCACCTTGACCGGCCGCACCCGCGCGTCGCGGGCCGCGTTCTGGTAGAGCGAGCGGAGGAACGAGACGCCGCCGTCGGGGAAGTACTCCCAGCAGTTCTCGCCGTCGAGGACCACGGGGACGATCGTCGCGGGGTTGTGCCGGCAGGCGTCGCCGATGGCGTGGAGCTTGCCCAGGAAGTCGGCCGCGGCGATCGGCCCGGGGCTCCGCTGATAGTGGAAGCCCACCTGGTCGGACATCGAATGGTCGCGGAACACCGCCCCCAGCTCGTGCTCCCCCTCGCGGACGTTCCAGGCGCGGTAGAGCAGCTCGGGATGGCGGACGTACCCCCGGCTGTCGCGGCCGACCATACCGCCGGTCGAACATCCGAGGATCTCTTCATCCGTGGCGATCCACTTGATGCCGTGTCGGGCCAGGAGCGGGATCAGACTCTGGCAGACCGAGCCCTCGCTGGGCCACATCCCAGCCGGCGCCGAGCCGAACCGCCGAATGTGGCTCTCGACGGCGCGGCGGACGTGGACCTCGGCGTCCTCGGGGTAGCCCTCGCGGTAGGCGGGAAGCGCCACGTCGGGCATCGCCTCGCGGGCCAGCTTCTTGTCGAGCAAGAGGGGCAGGATCGGATGGTAGTAGGGGGTGGTCGTGAGCTCGATCTGGCCTCGCTCGGCGAGCTTGCGGTGCAGGGGGATCACCTGCGCCAGCAGGTCGCGCTGCCTGTCCAGGAACCAGTCCTTCTCGTCTTCGGTGTAGTGCCGCCCCTTGGCCTTGAACGCGGCCAGCTCGGGGTCTTTCTCGAACAGCAGCGGGTGGATCCAGGCGAGGTTCGACCAGACCTGGAGGTCGCGGAGGTCGCGGGCGCGGAACCGGCCGGCGGCCTGCTCGGCGGAGTTCGCCCACGAGGCGCGAAGCATGTACAACTCGTGATACCGCGAATGGGGCCGGATCATCGAGTCGGCGAACGCCATGAAGAAGTTGTCGAGCAGGTAGAGGACGTCCTCGCGGTCCAGGCCGTCGACCGGCTTCCGCGAGGCGGTCAGGTGGGTGTCGGTCGCCCCCTCGACGTACCCTTCGAGCTGGCTCAAAAGGCTGGGGACGAGGTTGATGGTGCACTGGAACTCGGGGACTTCCTCAAGGTGGAGGGCCATCCCCAGGTAGTCCTTGGTGGCGTGCAGCCGGACCCAGGGCATGGGGTTCTCGCCGGCGACGTCGTCCGGGTAGTACGGTTGATGCTGATGCCACATCAAGGCCAGGGACACGCGAGCCATTTCGATAGCCCTTCGCGAAAAACCGTCGCGACGCCCATCCTGGGCATAATCCACTACACCATTAAAATCGGAAGATCCGCCGGCTGACTTAAGAGGAAGCCGGGGAGGGGCGCCGTTCCAGGCGCGGCGCACGGCCCGTGACCCCGTCGACATTCGGGCGACCAGGCCATACAATCACACCATGACAGTCCAAACCTTTCGGGAACTCCTGGGTCAGCGTCCATTTCGACCGTTCCGGCTCGTTACGTCGAGCGGCCAGTCGCACGAAGTCCGCCACCCCGAAATGGCCATGCTCACGAGGACCGATATCCTTGTCGGCACGGACGTCGCGGAGGACGGGGTGCCTGCGGAATTCAAGATTTGCTCTCTGTTGCACGTCACGGCGATCGAGCCTTTGAGTGGTCCCGCAGCGAGGGAGAAGCAAGCCGGCCCCACCGAGCGCGGTTGACCTTGGGGATGCACACACGGCGAGGATTAATTCGGGAGGGCGAGGCTCCTGCCGAGCCCCACGCACTCCGGGCGCGGTAATCGGCTGTCGACTCCTATTCGCGTCCCGTTGATTCAAACGGGAGCAGGCCTCGGTCACCTACTGTGGGAGTCAGGTTCGGCGCCTGCTTCCACGTTCCTGCAAAACTCGGGATGCCGCTCCAATAACTCCCTGGCGATCCGCTCGCCTTCTGACGTCAGCCGGCATGAGTTGTAGTACGGCAAACACGCCGGGCGATCCGGTTCCCCGGGAACACCCCAATTGCCGCCTCCCTCGAAGAGAGGGACGCCAGGTCGCTCCGGCGCCCGCCCTGGACCTACCCGATGGGTCTGGTGGGTCATCCGGATTAGAGCGTCGCATACCTCAGCATGGACCGAACCGTATTCCTGTTCCAACCACCC
>CALCIC010000651.1 GCA_937907405.1 uncultured Isosphaeraceae bacterium
AGCCCAGGCCGTCCGGATGGTGGCCGTGCAGCCTGCGGGAGGCGTCGTGGTCGTCCGGGCCGCGCCCGTCGTCGCGGTGGCGCCGGCCCAAGCCGTCGCCCCCGTGGCGGCTCAGGCGCAGGCCGTAAACGCCGCCGCACCGGCGAATCCGACGGCATCGAAGAAGCCGGTCGACGTCTTCGCCGCCGACTCGCCGACGTCGGCCGTGTTCGCCGATCCGTCGAGCCAAAGCCTGGCGGCGGCCGCGAAGCCCAAGGCGAAGATCCCGCTCGACGAGATCGAGAGCATCAAGTTCGAGCGGACGCCCACCCTGACCGCGCGGTTGATCGGCCAACCCAATCTCGATTTCACCAGGGGCGCCCCCCCCGCCGACGATCCCTCGAAAAAAACCGAGGAAGGCGCGAAGGCGCCGGAAGGGAAGAAGCCCGACGGCAGCGACGACGTCGCCGCGCCGGCGCCCGGCACCACCGTCGTGCGAACGGTCAAGATCGACGCCCGGAAGAACGGCGTCCGCGATCTGCAAATCGCCCTGTTCGGCCTCCGCCCATCGAAGATCCGCCAGATTACGATCAACTGCCAGACCGACAAGGGCGCCGCGACCTGGCAGTTCGGCGCCGACGGCGCGCAGGGGTGGCCGTTGGTCGTTCATCGAGCTGGAACCGAGACCTCGGCCGACCTCTTCCTCGAACCGCCGCCGGGCGACTGCCATCAAAAGAGCTTCATGATCAACGTGATGTACGAGGACAATCAGAACGCCGTCGCCAACTTCCAGGCCGACAAGCACTCCGACCCCACGCTGGCCGTCGACCCCAAGTCGCCGGGGGTCGAGGCGCTCGACGCCTGGGTCTACCTGACGGGCGACGAGAAGCTGTTCGGCAAGCTGGGCGACGTCGTCGACGAGAAGCTCCACCTGGCGACTCCCTGGAATGACCAACTCGAAATCCCGCTTTCGCGAATCGCCGCCGTGCACGTCGGCCTGCTCGACCGCAAGGAGACCCCCGCGTCGTTCGCCAGGCGGATGAAAGCCCGGGGGGCCGAGGACCTACTGCTGGCGCAGACCCGGAACGGCGAGGTCGTCGTCATCCCCGGCGTGCTCGAAGGGATCAAGGGAGACCGCCTGAGCTTCATCTATCAGGGGAAGTCACGCACCTTGCCCGTCGCGCAGGTCGAGGGCCTGATCATTGCCGCTCGGCCCGAGGCGAGCCGAGACGCGCTGCGATCGACCTTCCTGATGGAGGCGGACGTCGCGGTGTCCGGGAGCTGGAAGTCGCTCGACGCGACGGTCTGGAAGGTCGAGTCGTCTTGGGGACAGGAGATGAAGCTCCCCGCGGCCTCGATCCAGGAGGTTCGGTTCCAGGGGGGCAAGATGACGTACCTGTCGGACCTGGAGCCGAGCAAGGTCGAGGAGGCGTCGTATTTCGGCCACCAGTTTCCCTGGCGGCGCGACGTCGGCCTGACGGGCGGCCCGCTCAAGATGAACGGCCAGACGTACAACCGGGGGATCGCCGTGCACTCGCGGTCGTCGCTGACCTACGATCTCGACGGCCGGTTCGCGATGTTTGAGGCATTGGTCGGCTTCGACGACGCGGCCCGGGGCAAGGGGCGGGTCGCCTGTCGAGTCTTCGCCGACGATCAGGAAATCTACAACGCCCCCGACCT
>CALCIC010000652.1 GCA_937907405.1 uncultured Isosphaeraceae bacterium
CGGGTTGACGCCCAGCAGGTTGACATGGTCCTCGATGACCATCAGATCGCCCTTGGAGTACTGCGGGTTCAGGCCGCCGCAGGCGTTGGAGACGATCAGCAGCTCGCAGCCCAGCTCCTTCATCACCCGGATCGGGAACGTCACCTGGGCGGCGGTGTAGCCCTCGTACAGGTGGAACCGGCCTTCCATCGCGACCACCGAATGACCGACCAATTCGCCGCAGACGAGCTGGCCCTTATGGCCCTCGGTGGTCGACCGCGGGAAATGGGGGACGTCGGAGTACGGGATGGCGACGGGCGCTTCGATCTCGCGGGCCAGCGCGCCCAGTCCGGTCCCCAGCACGAGGCCGACCTTGGGACTCCCTTGCCAGGCCGCCTTCACCGTCCGCGTGGCTTCTTGAACGTGGTCCCAGTCGTGATGCGTCATTGCGGTGTCCGTGGGCCTCTGGAAATCACGAGCGGGCGGGCCGACGCCGTTGGTCGTCGTCCGTTGCGCGGATCCGCATCCGCATCAAAATCAGAAAATGAATTCAAATCGCCCGATCAGCCGGTAGAAGCGCGGATCCTGACGGAGCGCCTTGAGATCCGCATCGTGTCGCAGCCGTTCCTGGCAGCGGTAGCCGAGTTCGAGGGCCCGTTGCAGGCTGGCGAAGGCGGGGTCGATCATGCCCAGCAGGGTGTAGCTGCAAGCCAGGTTGTACCAGGCGATCGCATCTTCGGGCAGCAATCGAACCAGCCGCCGGTCGAGTTGCAAGGCGCGGGAATACTGCCCCTTGGCCGCCAGGTTGGTGGCGTGGACCCGAAGCGCATCGACGAAATAGGGGTCGCGCTCGAGAATCCCGGCCAGGAACTCGATCTCGAAGTCGCGCTGGGATTGTTCGCGCAGCCGACGCGTCGAGGTGTCGCGAGACGGGCGGTCCGCGGCGTAATCCTCCGTCCAATCGTTCGATTCGCCCATCGCACCTGCTCCCTTTATACCGTCCCGGGCGCCGTCTCGGCTCATCCACCGAGCCAAGGGGGACGAGGAGGCGGACCCGGCGAGACCCTTAAGGATAGCCGGAACGAATCGTGGGCGGCAAGTCGCATTCCACGATGCGGCCAGAAGAAGTCTCAGCTCGTTGCGAATCAAGAAGTTAGGGCGATGCGAAAAAACTCGCGAGGGCCTCGACGGGCTCGGGGACGGTTTCGGTCGCACGCAACGCGCGCCTTCTTAGGTTCCTCCGCGCAAACTCCGATAGGTGGACATGTTGTGCCGAAAGCGCGGATGCGGGAGGAGCCTTCCTCGTGCGAGGCGGACTCTCTCTCGATGCGAGGAGGGGGAGGGTGGGACGCGCCGTCCTGGGCGTCCCGAAACGCGCGACGGGGGCGTGATGAACGTGTCACGTCCCCGTCCGGATCGAGATCCGGGACGTGATCCAGCATCCTGGACCACGTCCACCGGACGCCGACGTCAGTCGATGTCGTCTTCTTCTTCCTCGTCGTCAAGGTCGTCGAACTCGTCGTCGTCGTCGTCGTCGAACTCGTCGTCTTCCTCGATCTCGATGTCGTCGATCTCCTCGTCGATCTCGTCGTCGGCCTCGTCGTCGTCGTCGTCGAACTCGTCGTCGATGTCTTCTTCGTCCTCGAATTCATCGACGTCGTCGTCGTCGTCGTCATCGTCGTCGTCGTCGAATTCCTCGTCGAACTCCTCTTCATCCTCGCCGGGGTGGCGCGCGTCGAGGATGGAGTTGGAGGACTTCCAGGCGTCCCAGGATTCCTCGGTGGTGGTTGAAGCGTCCAGGGTCGCAATCGTCGTCGCAAAATCGAACATGAATCCGGTCCTCAGGCCAGGGGATGCCGGAAGGAGCACGCGCTCGAAAACCAGGCGTCTCGACACGTCGCTTCGTTCCTTCGGTTGATCGATGGAGTCAATGGGGATGGGTGGAGGCTTGGTCTTGGTCACGTTCACGAATCTGGATTACGTCTCGAAATCGCCGGTTAGGTCCGCGCCGAGACAGGGGGGGCTCGGCCGTCGGTTTCCGAGCGGTGTTTCTCCGCTCGGAATCGCGCCTTCGAGAGCTTACTGCGGTTTGTTCGGCAAGACCCACCCGATACCTTGAAAAGAGTCGTACTCGGTTGCGAAGGGGGGTTCAAGTGGTCCTCCGGAGAATTCCTGCAATCCGATCTCAAGTCGGGCCGCGACCCCGAAAACCCATGGTCCGAAGACGAGCAAGCTAGACCACCTGGACGACCTGGCCGGCGGCCGCCGAGCGGGTGATCGCCTCGCTCAGCCGGACCGTGTCCAGCGCTTCCTCGGCCGAGCACGACAATGAGGATTCGCCTCGGAGCGCGGCCA
>CALCIC010000653.1 GCA_937907405.1 uncultured Isosphaeraceae bacterium
GGGCGAACGGCATGACCTCGTCGTGGTACTTGCCGCCGTACCACTGGAACGGCGTCGCGGCGACCACGCCGTCCATCGCGGCGATCTGGCGGACCCGAGAGACCGGAAGCATGCCGGCGAACCCGTTGGCGTTCATCGTGATGATGCGGTTGTAGATCCGCGCCGAACTCGTCGCCTCGGTGTTGATCGCGAAGAACGACAGCAGGATCATCATCAGCAGCAAGCAAATGCTCGTCGACGCGATCGTCAACCCGGTGCGCACCGGGTTGCGCCGGGCGTTGCGGAGGATGTAGGTCAGGTATTTCATGAAGCCGCCGAGATCGAGGTTTCGTTGATCACGTCGTCGACGAGTCGGCCCTTGTCCAGATGCAGCACGCGACCGGCCCGGCGCGCGGCCAGCGGGTCGTGGGTCACCATCACGATCGTCTTCTGGAACTCGCGGTTGAGCTGCTCCAGGAGTTCGAGGATCTCGCCCGCGGTGACGCGGTCGAGGTCGCCGGTCGGCTCATCCGCCACCAGCAGATACGGATCGGTGACGATCGCCCGGGCGATCGCCACGCGCTGCTCCTGACCGCCCGAAAGCTGCCGGGGCGAGTGGTGCTCGCGCCCTTCAAGCCCGACCACCCGCAGCGCCGTCATGACGTTCTCGCGCCTCCGACGGCGCGACAGATGGGTCAACAGCAACGGCAGTTCGACGTTCTCGAAGGCCGTCAAGACCGGGATCAGGTTGTACGTCTGGAAGATGAAGCCGACGTTGTGGGCGCGCCACCGGGTGATCTCGGCCTCGGAGAGCGTCCCCAGGTTCTGGCCGTGGACCAGGACCTCGCCTCGGGTCGCCGTGTCCAGGCCCGCGACCAGGTTCAATAGGGTCGTCTTCCCCGATCCCGACGGTCCCATGAGCGCCAGGTATTCGCCCTCGGCGACGGTCAGGTCGAGCCCTTCAAGGACCGGAACCACGAACGCGTCGCGACGATACTCCTTGTCCACTCCGCGCAGCTCGATCGACGGCGACGATTCCATTTCTAAACGACCTCTCGGGTTGATGAAACGGCGGCCGACTTCCTCGCGGCGGCCTTGCACTCACGCAAAGGAAGCGGATCTCACCACGGAGGACGCGGGGGCACGGAGGAAGAGGGAGGGGAGCGGAGAAAAGGGAGCGGAGAAAAGGGAATCGAGAGGGAAAGAATCGAAAATTCCTGATTTCTCTCTCCATATTCCTCACTCTTTTCTCCATTTTTCTCTTCATCCTCCTCCGTGCCCCCCGTGTCCTCCGTGGTTGAATCTCCCGTATTCTTCCTTCTCTCCTCCGTGTCTCCCGCGTCCTCCGTGGTTGCGTTTTCCGGACATCCCCTTTCCGGAGTTGGACGTTGTTCGTGAACGGCCTTTAGCGCGTCCCTTCGCGGACGACGTCGCCGTCGCGAAGGCCCTTGGGAGGGCTCAGGACCACCTTGTCTTCCAGCTTCAGCCCCGACTCGACGCGGGTCGTCCCGGACTGGCTGTTGGCGACCTCGATCCGCCTCTTGACGACCTGCAGGCCGTCGTCGAGCAACCAGACGCAGTCGTGGCCGTCGTCCTGGAACACAGCCTCGACGGGGACGAACAAGTAGGATCGGTTGGCGTCCGACTCGGCCCATTTCTTGTCCGGGAGGAAGTGAACCGTCGCCGCCAGTTCCGGGAACAGCTTGTCGTCGGGATCGAGGATCTCGACCTTGACCTTCACGGTCGCCCGGGTCCGGTCCCCCATCGGCGTGATCTGGCGGAGCCGGCCCCGATACCGCTTGGTCGGCACGGCCGTCACTGAAACCTCGGCAGGCTGCCCTTCGGTCACGCGGTACATCTGCTCTTCGGGGATGTCGGCCTCGACGTCCATGCTGCTCAAGTCGGCGATCGTGACCACCGCCGACCGGCCCAACGACGAACTCATCGCCATCGGATTGATGACCTCGCCGACCTCCCCTTGCTTCTCGACCACGGTCCCGTCGAACGGGGCGTACAGATACATCTGATATTTGATCGTGGCTTCCGTCTCGGCGACGTTCGCCTTCATCACCCTGGTCGACGCCTCGAGCGCCGAGACGCGGGCCTCGGTCATCTTCCGGGCGGCCGAGGCTTTTTCGTAATCTTCCTGCGGGGCCATCTTCTGGGAGATGAGCCGTTCCAACCGCTTTTCCTGGCGGTCCTTGTCCCAGAGATCGAACTTGGCCTCCTCAAGCTCGGCCTGGCAGCGGATCAGGCCGGCCTGTCGCTGAAGAAGCATCGCATCCATATCGTGATGCTCGATGACGGCGAGGATCTCCCCCTTCTTGACCTGATCGCGCTCCTTGACCCGCATCTCCTCGACGCGCCCCGCGAGCCGGGTGCCGATCATCGCCTGGAACCGCGACTTGAGATAGCCCTTGGAGCTGAGCAGCTTCTCGGCCTCTCCCAGCGTCATCTGCTGGACTACGCCGACGGCCACCTCGGGCTTGCTTCGGACTTGCTCGTACTGCTTGTACCCCACCGTGCCCGCGACCGCCGCCACGGCGAGCGGAACCAGCCAGAGGAGCGTCGAAAACAAGCGAAGCCCGCGGCCCCGCTTGCGGTAGGCGACCCCCTGTCCCCGCGGGCGCGACGCTCGATCGCGTTCGGGCCGATCGATCTTCAGCGATGCGAGTTCCTCACGCAGACTACCGGCCATGAGTACCCTCGACGAGGGAAGGCGTTGGAAGCCGCCCGACGGATTTCGGGCGCGAAACGAGACACGAGTCGATAATGTACAAACTATCCTAAAGCGCGATCCCATGCGAGGGCGAAACCGCCTCAAACCGCGCCGCGGCGCATCGGCGAATGGAGGCTGTTCGCCTCGCGAAGCCGCTCCTTGAAACCCGCCACTGTTTTCAGCGCGCTTGGTTGTTTGGTAGGTCCAGCCCCCGGATCGGCCCCCCGCCGGGCCTCGGGGCCGCGTTCGGCGCCTGATCCGAGTCGGCGTCGGACGAGTTCGCGGAAGACGGCGCGACGCCGTCGGCCGCGACCTTCAGCGAATAAACCCGACTGCGTTCGTTGAGGGCCCGGAACTTCCCCTTGACGATCGAGAGTCGGCCCGCATGTTTGATGCGGACCTGCCACTGGGTCACCTTGGGGATGCCGCCGAACCCTCCCCAGTAGACGACGAACCAGCGATAGTCGCCGGCCGGCCCGGGGCCTCGAACCTTGGCCGACCCCTCCCCTTCGGATTCCACGAGCCAGTAGACGTTCTCGGGGCCGAAGCCCTTCGTGTTGTCGACGTCCAGCTCGCCCCCCAGGTTTCCCTTGGGCTCCTCCCAGTAGATCTCCTTGCCCCCCGGCTCGATCACGTGCAGGTCGAGATCGGCGTCGGTGTCCCAGATCAGGGTGAATTGAGGGTCGCCGACCTTCACGGCGACGCCGCGCACCATTTCACCGCCGTCGCCGTAGCGGGCGATCCCGAAGCCGTCGCCGTCCCCCGCCCCGCCGATCTGATTGGGCGCCCCGCCGCCGGCGCTGGGCTTCGCGCCGCGACCGAGTCCGACCATCGGCTCCAGGTTCGGCTGCGCCAGTTCGATCAAGGGTTGGAACGTGGCTTCACGCTCGTACAGGTTCTCGGGCATCCCCTGCACGTCTTCGGGCGTGTTCAGCCCCCCCCTGAGCTTGTCCCCCTCGGGAACGCCGTTGACCGAGCCCCCGAGCCGGGTGTCGAACGCGACGGTCGTCCGCAACGGCGGCGCCAGATACCAGAGCCCCAGGCAACTCAAGAACACGACGTGCAGCGACACCGACCCGGCCCAGCCCTTGAGCGACTCGGCCGTCCAGAAGTTGTCGAACCACGACGCCCCCGGATCGTCGCGCAGCGGCAAAACCACCCGGGGCAGCCGCGGTCGCCGCCCGGACGCCGCCGTCGGTGGATAGGCGACGGGGATGGGGACCGGCGGCTTGACGGAAGCGTCGGGCTCTTTTGACGGGGACGTCGACATGCCGTTGCGGCTCCCCTTGCTCAAGAAAATCGAGCTTCGTCCAAGGTATTAAGATTAAGGACCTCGTGCGCGCCTCGAAAAATCAACTGTAGCATGCGTATCGGGCCTCCTGAAAGCTCAGATCGGTTGCGGTTTGCCCGTGGGCCCGTTACGGTTGATCGGACGCTACGCCCCTGACACGCATCCCGGTTCGTCCTCTCACGGGGGGACGCGGATTGAAACAAACAAACAGACAAACAAACGAACAAACAATGGACTCACACGAACTCATTCAGTTGTTGGAGGGGGTGGCCGCCGGGACGATCGCCCCGGCGGCCGCCGCGAGTCGGGTTCGTCCTCCCTCGTTCGTCGAGGCGGGCGGATTCGCGCACGTCGATTTGCAGCGTCGGGCGCGGTGTGGGTTCCCCGAGGTGGTCTTCGGCCAGGGTAAGACGGCCGTCCAGATCGAGACGATCCTGAAGACCCTGATCAAGCACGACCAGGGGGGGTTGGTGACCCGGCTCGACCCCATGGCGGCCTCGCATCTCAAGACGGTCTTCCCCCAGGGAGTCCACAATGAGACGGCCCGGACGTTCCGAATCGCCGGGCCGGACGCCGACGACCCCAAACTCGGCCGGGTCGTCGTCGTCACGGCGGGGACCAGCGACCTGCCGGTCGCCGAGGAAGCGCGGGTGACGGCCGAGGCCTGGAACTGCGACGTGACGTTGCTGGCCGACGTCGGGGTCGCGGGCCTGCACCGGCTCTTGAACCAGCTTGATCGACTCGGCGAGGCCGACGCCGTCGTGGTGGCCGCCGGCATGGAGGGCGCCCTTCCCAGCGTGGTGGGGGGCCTGGTCGGCTGTCCCGTGATCGCGGTCCCCACCAGCATCGGCTACGGCGCCAGCTTTCATGGACTGGCGGCGCTGCTGGGCATGCTCAACAGTTGTGCGTCGAACGTCGTCGTGGTGAACATCGACGCCGGCTTCAACGGCGGCCACGTCGCCGGGCTGATCGCGCGCCGCGCGGGGCTGGCCCGGCTGCAGGCCGGGGCCCCTCAGACTGACACGGACTGATTCACCCCCTTCACTCCCGAGGCCCAAACAGCCATGGCTCTCCAACCAGTCGAAAAGATCCCCTCGCTCGCACCCCGCCCCGCGGATAGTCACAAAGGCCGGTTCGGCTCGGTCCTCGTGATCGCCGGCAGTCGCGGAATGGCCGGCGCGGCGGCGCTCGCCGGCGCCTCGGCCCTCCGTTCCGGCGCCGGCCTCGTGCGGGTCGCAACCCCCGCCGAAGTCCATCCCACGGTCGCCAGCTTCGAGCCGTCCTACATGACCTATCCCCTCCCCTGCGACGAGGAGGGGATCATCAGCTTCAAGCTGTCTCAAGGCGTGCTCGAGCGCATGTTGGAAAAAGTCGACGTCGTCGCGGTCGGTCCCGGTCTGGGACGCTCCGACGACGTTCGCGCTCTGGTGCACTGGCTGATCGAATCAGCCGGCAAGCCGCTGGTGCTCGACGCCGACGCCCTCAACGCGCTCGACGGCGACGTCGAGGTCCTGGGGGGCCTGACCAAGCCGGCCGTCGTCACGCCCCATCCCGGCGAGTTCGCCCGCCTGGTCGGCGCGACGATCGATCACGTCCAGGCCGACCGAGAGAACCAGGCCGCGGGGCTCGCCGCGCGGTTCGAGCATCTGGTGGTCGTCCTCAAGGGGAACGGCACGGTCGTCACCGACGGCGCCCGGCTCTATGTGAATCGGACCGGGAACCCCGGCATGGCCACCGGCGGCGTCGGCGACGCGCTGACGGGCGTGATCGTCGCGCTCCTGGGGCAACGGCTGTCGCCGTTCCGCGCCGCCCAGCTCGGCGTCTACGTCCACGGCCTGGCCGGGGACATCGCCCGCGACCAGAACGGAGAGGTCGGCCTGATCGCCGGCGACGTGGTCGACGCCATCCCCGACGCCTTCGACCACGTCGTCTCAAGCCACGGACGCGCCGACGACGAACCCGAGGACTGATCGGCGGCGCGGTCGATCACCCCCTTGCTTCGGCGACTCGGCTGTACCGGCGTCGATTCCTGGGGTATATTTGAAACAGCTCTCCCAGCCTGATCAGACACATCGGCTCGGTCCCGAGGTGGGTCGTCCGCTTGGACGACGCTCCGTTCCGCCTGCCAGTTCGCAACGAAGGAGGTCGGATGTCAGCTCCCGAGAACCCGTCGTCGGCCTCATGGACGTACCGCACGGAAGTTTCCCCGACGGGGCAAGGGCCGACCGCCGCGGTTCATGGTCCAAACGATGCGATCGTGCTGCTCCATCACATGGTCAATCTGCAAAATCAGACCCTGGACGTGCTTCGGCAGACGATGGAGGTCCAGCGTCAGCAGCTTGAGTTGACGCGCGAGATCGTCCAGGTCAACCGCGAGCAACGCGCCCGCCAGGGCGCCGAGCTTGAGCGCTGGCAGACGGGACATGAAAGCGTGCTCGACGCCAGCCGAGAGACCCTGGGCCGGCTCGAGCAGGTGCACGCGTCGCTCCTGGGCGAGATGGCGAACTACGTCGAGGAAAACCACGAGAATCTGCTCGAAGGCGATTTCTCGCTCAGCGATTTCGTCGACCGCTTCGGACCCCGCCTGGCAGATCGGAAGAGCACACGTCTGAACTCCAGTCACCTTGTAATCTCGTATG
>CALCIC010000654.1 GCA_937907405.1 uncultured Isosphaeraceae bacterium
GTTCGGCCCCGAGATTGAACTCCACGGCGCCGACTGCGTCCCCGCCGACTCGTACAAGCCGTTCCACGACTACAGCGGGATTCAGTACGTCGAGATCAAGCACCCCTACCTGCTCGACTACCCCGACGGCCATTTCGACGTCGTCACCAGCAACGGCGTCTGGGAGCACATTTACTGGGAGCAGGAATCGCTCAACGAGGTCTATCGCATCGTCAAACCCGGCGGCCTGTTCCTGGTGGCTTGCCTGCCCAACCTTTACAGCTACACCGAAGCGTTTCAGCGGTCGATGGGCCACGTCGGGCACGACCGACTATACACGATGAAATCCGCCCGCGACGCCCTGGAGGCGCTCGGCTACGAGGTCCTCTCGACCGAATACCGACTGGTCGTGCCGACGATGCTCAACGGCTTCCCCGACCGCCTCAAGAACCTGTACCAGAAGTTCGGCGGCGCCGTCTGGCTCGCCAACACCTTCCTCGAACACGCCTGGCCGATCAATCGGATCGCCAGCAACCTGATGCTCGCCGCCCGCAAGCCCGCGTGAGCGAGCTCCCCAGCGCCGGGTCATATGGTCGGAAACCGGCCAGGCGTCGCCGCGCGATCGCCGGATCGTCCATCCGCGAACAGACTTCCGGAGGACCGGCGAAACCGACTGGGCCGACAGCCCCCCGTCCGGTCGCCGGATTCGGCCCGACCGTGGTTCGATCAGTTCGCCAGGTCGGCCTCGCAGAGGATCTCGAAGCCCATGTCGTGCAACGTCCGGCTGGCCTGCTCGTTGTTGTCGATGTGCATGGCGACGGCCGATCGCCCGCGCGGGTGGACGATCAGCGGATAGGCGTAGTGGATGTTGATTTCGGCCCGGAGCAACGCCGTGCACAGGTCTCCGAGCGACGCCGACGCAGCGGAAAGTTCCGCCGCGACCAGTTCGTTCTCGGCAAAGGCATGCTTATTGAGAGAAAGGATCTCGCGCCCTTGCTCGGGGTGGCTGAGGATCAGCCGGAGGATCGAGCAATCGGCCGAGTCGGAAATGGTCAGGCCGACGATCTTGACCTTGGTCCCCTGGAACGAGCGGACGACCTCGAGAAGCTGACCGACCCGGTTCTCCAGGAAGACCGAAAACTGGGTCACCGTCGGCCAGTTGCGTCCATGGAGCGTACCCAGATCGACTTCACTGCCGCCTTCGTCCTCGCCGAAGCTCATTGGGGCCCCTCGCGTACCGAGCAAGACGTACTCAAGACGTACCGCGCGTCTCGATGAGTCGCAATTCATGCAGTCAGGTCAATCCTACCCTCCAATCCGGAATAGGGAAACGAAAGACGAGGAAAAACATGAACGCGGGTTTCGCCTCCATGCTCTGCCTCTTGCTCCCGGTTTCGCTGCAAGCCGGGCCCGGCGACGCCGAGGCCGATCGGATCAACCTTCAGTTGCTTGAGGCGCACAACAAGGAGCGGGTCGAAGCCAAGCTCCCCCCCCTGGCGAACGACCCCAGGCTGACCGAGGCCGCGCGACGACACGCCGACGACATGGCCGAGCACGAAAGGATGACCCACGAGGGAAGCGACGGCTCGACGCCGGACGCGCGCGTCAAGCGCGCGGGCTATCACTTCGTCCGCACCGGCGAGAACGTCGCCGAGGGGCAAGAGAGCGTCGAAGCGGTCCTGGACGCATGGATGAACAGCCCCGACCACAAGGCCAACATCCTGGGGAAGTTCACCCAGATGGGAGGGGCGCGCGCGGTCGACGAATCGGGCGAGCCGTACTGGTGCGTCGAGTTCGGCGCGCCGATCGTCCGGCTGAACCCCGGCGAGGCCGCCGCCGGGGTGGTTGAGAAGCTGAACGCCGCGCGTAAGGAAGCCAAGCTCTCGCCGCTCCGGATCGACGAAAAGCTCGCGAAGATCGCTCGGACGATGGCCGAGGCCGCGGCGAAGGCCGACGAACGAGGCCCGGGAAAAACCGAACAACCGGAAAAACCGAAACCGCCCGACCTCGTCAAGCTCGTTCGAACCGCCGGGCTGAGGTATTCCAACCTGAGTCAATATATGGCCTCGGGCGCGCCGACGGCCGACGACGTGGTAAAATCGATGTTGGACCAGGAGAGTCAGAAGGAGATCATCCAGGGGGCGTTCAAGTCCGTCGGCGTCGGTTACGCCAACGGCGTTGATGATCAGCCCTACTGGTGCATCCTGATGCTCGAACCGTGACGCAGTCGATCCGAGAACATGACTCCGGAAGGCGGGCGCCCCCCACCGTGAATCAAACTTCGTGGTCCCGACAGGTGGGGCGGATCGCGCGCCCTTGCAAGGTTCCTGGTCGAGTCGTGACGAGTTTAGGGTCGGAGAGTCAAGGCAAATCGGTATTTCAAGCGATGCTCGGGCCGTCGGCCGCCGAATAGGTTGAAGTGGGGAGTTCGAATAACCGCGCGGTCTGGTGCGTCGATTCGAACGACGGCCTCGGCCTGGCGCGGTTGGGAACTTCGGTTTGCAGCCGGCCTCGGCGAGGTCGGCGCCGCAAGATCGAAAGAGTTCGCTCAAATCAACAGACGAACGAAGCAACGGGCCCGGAGCGGGAACGTCCCCCTCTCCTCGTCGGCCCCGTCCAGAAAGGTCCTACCCAAATGACGTGGCGACGCCTTCACCTGGTCCGGGCCCTCGCGGCCTCGGGACTGGTCAGCAGCCTGGTGATCCTGGGAAGTCCCCTCGCGACCGCGCAGGCGGTCGATGCCTCCGACCCGTCGACTCTGCCGTCGGGCGCGGAGACCGAAACCGTCGATCTGCTCCGGGCGAGCAAGGCGGGCGACCTCAGCGTCGCGGCCCGCGGTCAAGGCCAGGACCAGGTCCGCCTGACGATTCACAACACGTCGACCAAGCGGCTCAACGTCATCGTCCCCCCCGGCCTGGTCGCTTCGAGCGCGGCGGGGCAGGGAGCCGGCGGCTTCCAGAGCATGGGCCTGGGGATGATCACCAACCGGCCGGGCAGCTTCGGCCAGTTCGTCGGCGGCCGCGACACGATCGGCCTGCGCTCGGTGCCGGTCGTCGGGGCGCCGTCGGGCGTCTCCGTCGCCGTCCCCGTGGGTGAGACGATCAACGTCTCGGTCCCCGCCGTCTGCCTCAACTACGGCGTGGCCACGCCCAGGCCGCGCGACAGCTTCACCCTGATGGACGTGGACGAGTACACCGCCGACGTCCGGGTCCGCAAGGGGCTCCGCAGCCTGGCGCTCCTGGGGACCAGCCAGGGGGTCGCGCAGGCGACGATGTGGCGGCTCTGCAACGGCGTCGAGTTCCAGACCATGGCCGCCCACGAAGGCAAGTTCGTCAACAACCACGAGATCGCCCTGGCGGCTCGGTTCGTCGACGCCGTCGACGCCTCGAACAGCGACCTGGTCGACCCCTCGCTCTTGACCGAGGGCCGCATCCACCTCC
>CALCIC010000655.1 GCA_937907405.1 uncultured Isosphaeraceae bacterium
CGGCCACCTTCTCCCTCAAGGGGAGAAGGCATGCTCGCAACAGCCAACTTTGATCGCTGTAGGCAACCCAAAAGCGGAATGCGCTACTTCGCGCGGCGCCTCAGGCCGTAGCCGAGGAAGCCGAGCGCGCCCAACCCCGCGATCGCGAAGGTCGCGGGTTCGGGGACGGGGACGAGGTGGGCGGCGTAGAAGAAAGTACCTTGTCCGTTGAGCGGCTTCAGATGGGCGGCGAACACGGCGGAGTTGCCGCCCGACGAGAGCCCCTCAAACTGGCTTAGGCTGAGGCCCGAGCCGGAAATTGTGAGGACCGCCTCGGTCACGTTCGTGTCGCTATTGTTACTGACCTGATAAGAGTATTTGCCGAAGCCGTCGAGGGCTTGGGTCTGGTTCCCAACGCCGCTCGAGTTGTTTCCAGGGACGTAACCCCAACTGGCCGCACCAGCCGTAGACCCGGTCAAGGCCAGCGAGAAGGGAGTGGCAAGCAGCGTCGTCCCCGCCGCTACGTTGAAGCCGAAACTGTTGAGTTGATAGCCCGAGGCCACCTTGATGTCGATGACCACCTGGCTGCCCCCGCCGGTGACCTCAACCGTGCCGTACGGCCCGGGGTTCGAATCACCGTTCGAGGTGTCGAAGACATAGAGATCCGCCCTGGCGGACCCTCCCGCGATCGCGAGGATCAATACGCCGAGCACGGCCAGCCTTGGAACGAGCGATCTTCGTGTCATGTTCGTGATCCTTTACTTCAGCATGGTCCTGAACTATCGATTGGGAACTGAGGCGGAACGGTCGCCGGGCGTTCACGTCGCCCCGCGAGCGAATCGACTTGGACGACGACTCCGTCGGTGAGGACCGACGATTGGGAGTGCCGACGGTTGGAACCGACGCCTTCCCGTGGTGAGCCTGACGGGCCGGGCCGTCGCGGTTTGGAGCGCCGGCGCCGCCTTCTTCAGCCGTCCCACCATGCGACTGATGGTTCGGCCCGATGTTCATCGAAGGGAGCGTTGCTCCCAGGATTCAACTCCTTTCTGGGTGAACTCGGCAGCCGACAAGGTTTGCAAACCGCAGTGCATGCCGAGGACGTCGCTCTTGATGGCGATCGTCCCGGTCTGCAATCCGCGCCGTTGCGATTCTGCGCAGAGGTCGCGGGTTACTTCGTGAAGGCCATCTGAGCATCGAGCCGGGAGTCGACCTCGGACAGCCGGGAGATCGCCCCGAGCTTCTCGCTGGGCACGCCCAGCAGGAGCAGGACCGTGGCGACCAGGATGCAGGCGTCGAGCCGGAGGCCCATTTGCTCGACGTAGCAGCGGTCGTAGACGAGCTTCCGACGGACGCATTCCACGTCCGTGTCCGGGGCCTGGAGGACCTGGGCCAGTCCGGTCAGGCCGGGGCGGACCGCCAGCCGGCGGCGGTAATGGGGCAGCGCGATCTCGAGGTCGGCCGCGATTTCCGGTCGCTCGGGTCGAGGGCCGATCAGGCTCATCTCCCCCTTGAGAATGTTGAAGAGCTGCGGCAGTTCGTCGATGTGCGACCAGCGGAGGAACCGGCCGACCGGGATCACGCGGGAGTCGCCGGGGAGCGACCAGACGGGGCCGGTGTCACGCTCGCAGTCGAGGTGCATGGTCCGGATCTTGTAGACCGAGAAGACTCGGCCATCCAGGCCCAACCGGGTCTGCGAGAAGAGCGCCGGCCCTCGGGAGGTCAGCCGGACGAGGAACATGGCAGCCAGAATGATCGGCCCGGTCAGGATGAGTAGGGCCAGGGCGATCGGCCCCTCGAGGCGCGCCTTGAGCTTCTCGTAGCGTCGGCGCGGCGATTGGGGTTCGGCCACGGCGGTCGAAGCTGCTTTGAACAGATTGGAATTCGACGAATCCATGAAAGCATCCCTTCCAGTCTCAGTGGTCGGTCAATGGGGGGGGCAGGCGTCTCAAAGGTCGCCAAGATTCCATGCGAGAGGCTCGAAGCCGAGCCGGGGGAGGACCGAAGGCGCGCGGGTCGAACCCGCGGCGATCGGTTGAGAACCAGAACAGGTCAGTCGTTGACCTCCGTCGGTCGGACCGGCGGCGGGAAGACCGCCCGATTCAGTTCGGGCAGGAAGGCGTCCAGGAACTCCAGCGTCGGATCGTCTCTGGGCTCGGTTTCCTGTCCGAGGGTTTCCCGGATCACGTAGAGCTTGCAGAGCGAAGGGGCGGAGACGAAGCTCCATCTGGGCTCCTCCGGCGCGGCCCACGCCCTTCCATCGTTCCAACACCAGAAGATCCGCAAGGCGGACGGATCGGCGCCGCCGCGGGTCGCCAGGGCGGTGCGGAAGTCCGCGCGGATCGGGGGATCGCCGATGTTCCGCGTGAACAGGGCCGGGTCGTTCAGGACGTAGCCCGCGCTGGGATAGCACACGTCCGGGGTGTGGTTGGAGATCTCTCCGGGGTGGCCGGAGATGAGCAGGACGGTCAGTGAGACGCCCGTGCTCGGATTGGTATAGCGCCGCGCCAGATGACCGACCGCGCCCGCGGCGGCCATCTCGCGGGCGTCCAGCTCGAAGCTCGTTCCGGTCCATTCGCCGACGACCGGCGCGACGGACTCCAGTCGAGCGGCCTGCTCGGTCAGGGCGGGCGAGAGCCGCCATCGGGAC
>CALCIC010000656.1 GCA_937907405.1 uncultured Isosphaeraceae bacterium
AACATGCTCATGGAACCCGAGGACGATCCTCCGGGGCACGGCGTGATCGTCTTGTTCGCGGTGTTCTTCGAAGCCGGGCTGGCGCCGCTGGCCTTGTTGTTCGGTTGGGCGCTTCGGCACAATCCGCTCCTCCAATTCACCTGGAGCTTCCGCGACGCCTGGCTCGGCGCGGCGGCCGCGGTTCCGGCGATGCTCTGCTTTCTGGCGATGCTCCGCTGGCCCGTGGGAGGGCTCGCGAAGCTGAAGTCCTTCTGCGAGGAAGAGTTCATCCCCCTGCTGGCCAACAGTTCCTGGGGGGACATCGTCCTGATCGCCGTGGCGGCCGGCGTCGGCGAGGAGATGTTGTTTCGGGGCGTCCTTCAAGCGACCTTGGGAGACGCCGTCGGCCTGACCGCGGGGCTGATCCTTGCAAGCGTCCTGTTCGGCCTGCTCCATCCGATCTCGGTCCCCTACGCCTTGGTCTCGGTCGCGATGGGGATGTACCTCGGCGGCCTGTTCCTGGCCTCGGGGAACCTCTTGACCCCGATCGTCACGCACGCGCTCTACGACTTTGCGCTGATGGCCTATCTCCTGCGGATCAAGAGACCGCTTCGCCCCGCCGGCAACCCGATCGCGGTGGTCGACTCCGATCGCAACATCGACGACTACCACCAACCTTGATGACGACGGCCTTCGCGGCGACAATGCACAGCGAAAGGATTCGAGCCCGCCCCCCGGGAGACCGCCGCCGTCCTTCGGCTTGTATTCGATCGAGAGGAGCGTTTGATGGAAATCGCGACGTCGAGCTTCTTCGAGAATTCCGCGCGCCGCGCGACTTCGGTTCGACGCCTCGCCGCCGGCTGGCTCTGCCTCTTGGCGGTCGCCGGGCCGGCCGTCGCCGCGGATTCGCCGCCGCCGGCCACGAGCCTGCGCTGGAAATTCAAGCAGGGCGAGATCCTCCATTACACGATGAACCAGAGTACGACCAACAGCTACAAGCCCAAGAACGGCGTGGAAGCGACCTCGCTGATGTCTCAGATCGTCGACCTCCACTGGACCGTCAGGAGCGTTTCGGCCGACGGCGCGGCCGACTTGACCCAGACGGTCGACCGCATCCGCACCCGGATCGAGGGGGCGGGACAGCCCTCGGCTTTCGAGTTCGACTCCGACTCCAAGCAACCGCCCGCCGACGGCCCGATCGCCGCCCAACTCGTCCCCTTGTTGAAGACGCTCGTGGGCGCCGAGTTCACGTACAAGATGAGCGCGATGGGCGAGCTGACCGACGTCAAGGTTCCCGACACGCTCATGGAATCGGTCCGTCAGGCCAACTCGGGAGGGGGCAAGACCGTGTTCTCCGACGAGGGGATGAAGAACCTCGTCACTCAGTCGGGGCTGACTCTTCCCGAGAAGCCCATCGATCCGGGGGGGACGTGGAACCATCAAAACAAGGTCCCTCTCCCCTTGCTCGGCACCATGGTCATGGACAAGACCTACAGGCTCAAGGGGACCGACGCCTCCCCCCCCCGGCGGGCCGAGATCGAGCTCGAGACCCGGGTGACCATTCAGCCCGCTCCCCAGGCCGGCGTCGCCCTGAAGATCAAGAGCCAGGACGGCAAGGGGGAGTTCGCGTTCGATCTGGATCGCGGCCGCGTCGTTTCCTCGCGCGTCGAGGATCTGCTCGTGATGACGCTCTCGGTCCAGGATCAGGAAATCGACCAGTCGACCAAGACGGTCACCGAAATGAGGTTGTCGCCCGAATCGGCCGGGAAGTGACCCCGGCCGCCGCAACCGTCGCTCGCCGCGGGGGGCGGGCTTTCGCGACGTCGTGTCGCGTGCTCACGCTCCGCAATTCTCCTCGAAGAGGTTCCCTTGATGCCGTCAACGATTGCCAATCGTCCCCGATCCCTCGGCGCAGGCCGTCTCGTCGTCGCGTTCCTCGCCGTTGCGGTCGGCCTCCAGGGCGCGACGCGGGCCGAGGCCCCCCTGCGATGGAAGTTCAAGGCGGGGGAGATCGTCCATTACAACCTGATCCAGAAGACCGACACCACCATGAAGCTGGCCGACGGCCGAACCGGCGGCTCCAAGGTCAGCCAGAACAGCGACATCCGCTGGACCGTCGAGAGCGTCTCGCCCGACGGCGTCGCCGAACTCGCCCAGACCATCGATCGCGTCCGGGTCCGGATGGACTCGGTGACCGGCCAGCCTCCGTTCGAGTACGACTCCGCCTCGGATGAGCCGCTCCCCGAAGGAGCGGTCGCGACCCAACTCGTGCCGGTGTTCAAGGCGCTCGCGGGACTCAAATGCACGCTGGTGATGGACCCTCGCGGCGAGATCCGCGACGTCAGGATCGCCGACGAGGTGGTGCAGTCGCTTGAGAAGAGCTTCAAGGGGGGCCTCGGCCACCTGTTCTCCAAAGAGTCCTTGAAGAACATGGTCGGCCAGTCGAGTCTGGTATTCCCCGAAGGGGAAGTCGACAAGGGCAAGACCTGGACCGAGAAGACCAAGACGCCCTCCCCCCAACTCGGCACCATGATCACCGACAAGACCTACACGTTCCAGGGCGCCGAGGCCGCCGAACCCTCGCTCGTCCGGATCGACCTCGACACCAAGACCATCCTGGAACCTGTCGCGGACTCCCAGATCGAGTTCGAGATGAAGAAGCAGGACGGCAAGGGGCGGTTCGTCTTCGACACGACCAAGGGACGGATCGTCTCGTCGAACATCGACGTGCAGATGACCCAATCAATCAAGACGCAGGGCCAGGTGCTTGAACAGACGATCGTCAATCAGATGGAGATGAAGCTCGCCGCCGAGCCGTCCGCCAAATGACCCCGCTCCCGCGATCGCCCGCGCGGGCTCGCCCTCTCAGGCGAGCCCGTGCTTCTTCAGCTTGCTGAAAAACGTGCTCCGAGGCATCCCCAGCAGGCGGGCGCCGATGCTCTTGTTCCCCCCCGCCTCCTCGAGCGCGTCGACCAGCCGCTGCCTCTCGTAGGCGAAGAATTCCGAGTTCCACTCGTCGCTCGTCCCGTCGAGCCGCGTCTCCACGCCTCCCGAGGTCGCCCGGGGGTCGGTTCGGGCGGGGGACGGCGCGCCCGGCTCGCCGCTCGCCGCCGCCGGTCCCGACGTCCCCCCCGTGACGGCGACCAGCCGAGCGCGCGAGCGATAGCGACGGCGGATCGGCTGGCGGACCTCCGGCGGCAGGTCGCCGACCGTCAGCGACGGGCCGTCCGCCAGCACCACCGCCCGCTCGACGACGTTCTCAAGCTCTCGAATGTTGCCGGGCCAATCGTAGGCCAACAACGCCTCGACGGCCTCGGGGTCGATGTGGGTGAGGACCTTGCCGGCCCGCGCCGAGTGGACGTCCAGGAAATACACCGCCAGCTCGAAGACGTCCTCGCGACGGTCCCGCAGCGGCGGCGCCGTAAGGCAGAAGACGTTGAGCCGGTAGTACAGGTCCTCGCGAAACCGGCCCTGCTGAATCAGGGCTTCAAGGTCCTGGTGGGTTGCGGCCATGATCCGGACGTCGACGGTCACCGGCTGCGAGCTTCCCACCCGCTCGAACGACATCTCCTGGAGGACCCTCAGCAGCTTCGTCTGAACCTCAAGATTGATGTCGCCGATTTCGTCGAGGAACAACGTGCCGCCGTTGGCCTGCTCGAACCGGCCGATCCGGTCGCGGTCGGCGCCGGTGAACGAGCCCCGGACGTGGCCGAACAGTTCGCTTTCCAGCAGGCTTTGTGACAGCGCGGCGCAGTGGACCTTCACGAACGGCCGGGCGGAGCGCGGGCTTCCCGCGTGGATCGCCGAGGCCAGCACCTCCTTGCCGGTGCCGCTCTCGCCCCGGATCAGGACCGTCGAGGGGCTCGCGGCCACCTTCCGCGCCATGCTCGTCATCCGCCGGACCGCCGGACTCGACCCCTTGATCCGTTCGAAGGCCTCGACCGCGGCGCCGGCCTCGTCGCGGCCCTCGCCCCGGAGCGCCGGATGCTCCCGCGCCTCACGCTCCGCCCGGTCACGAAGCTGGTCCTGAAGGATCAGGATCCGCCGTTGCTGCACGGCGATCTTGTCCACCTTGTCGCGGAGCTCATGGTTCAACGATTCGAGCGTCTGCTGGATGTCGGCCGAATGCAACGCCAACGCGGCCACCGAGCTGATCGCGCCCAGGAACGCCATCTCCTCGTCCTCGTACGGCAGCCCGCTCCGTTTCGGACCCAGGACCAGGACCCCGGCGAGTTCGCCGTCCCCCCCGACCCCGCACGCGGCCTCCCCCCCCAGCGCGATCATGGCGTCGGCCGCCGGATCGGACGCCCCCGACGCGCCCAGGGCGTGCGACTGCCGCACCGACGACGTCTCCCGGAGCCGCGCCACCAGCGGATTGGCCGCCTCAAGCACCTGATCGTCGGGCGTCGGGCCGTGGCTGGCGGCCAGCTCGAACGCGCCGGTTTCGACTTCGGCCAGATACAGCGCTCCCCACTCCAACCGCATCACCTCGGCGGTCCCCTCCAGCAGCCGACGACCCAGCGTCGTGCGGTCGACCAGACTCCCCACCGCCAGCCGCATCTTCTGCATCGCCTGATCGAATTTGTACTTGTCGCGAAAGAACCGACGGTCGAGCACCCGCTGAAACCGCCCCCGCGCCACCTCCGACAAGATCAGCACGACGACCACCGACACCGCCGCGACCACCGCCCCCCACCAGGTCGTCCGCTCCGCCAACAGCCGGTCGCCGATCAACTTGCCGCCGACCAGCAGCAGGCCCGAGTAAATCAGCCCCGCCGTCACGCTGAACGCGAAGTAGGCCACGCTCCGGTTGATGATCTCCTCGACTTGCAGGAGCTTGTACCGCGTGATGCTGAACGCGTGGGCGATCGTGTACAGGAGCGAAACGATGAACATCGGCCAGGCGGCGCTGTCGCGGCCCAGATTCGCCGGGTCGCTCAGCGTCTGCCACATCAGGTAACCGATCAGGACGGACGAAACCACCGTCGCCAGCAAGATCCACTTGACCTGGTTCCGCTCGCCGCGATGCCGCGCCCGACGATAACTGAAGACCAGGCAGAACAGGCACAACGCGAAGCAGAAGACCGCCACCCAGACATAGCTGAGCGCCAGAATCCGGGTCAATTCGAGGGCCTTCGTGCTTTCGGCCGCGTTGCGGTCGCGGAGCCACCGCGACGCGAACATGGCCCCCCACAACGCCGCCAAAAACGCCCCCGGCACGCCGTAGAGGATCGCCAGGACCCAACGGCGGTAGACCAGAAGGATCGGGTTGGGCCGGGGGAAGACCAGGTAGAAGTGGAGATTGACCGTCGGGACCAAGACCGCGAAGAAGACGAACGTATAGATCAGCGTCGGCCGGAGCGCGATCTCCGTCCAGTGATACCCCCCCATGAACGCCCCGACCGTGACGATGCAAAGCAGGAAGAACAGCCGGGCCGACTCGTCGTTGGGACGCTTCCAGAAGACCCGAGCGCCCACCCCGAAGATTAAGAGCTCCTGGAGGAACCAGACGCACGACCAGACGTAAGAACGCGTCGGCGCGTATCGCACGATCGCAGTCGCCTCGCGCGGCTCGCCCGACCGCGCGTCGACCCACTGGACCTCCACCGACTCGCCGATGCGGTCGCTAAGCCCGCGCAACG
>CALCIC010000657.1 GCA_937907405.1 uncultured Isosphaeraceae bacterium
GACCCTGAGGGCGCTGCTGAATTCGCCGAGGTATCCCAACCCCGCGGCGATGGTCGGCAGCAGCCGCTCCGGGGTGCGATCGCTTGCCGCCAGGCTCTGGTAGATCTCGCCGGCCAACTCCCGACAACCCGTCCGCGCCAGACACTCGGCCAGGGCGCAATTGGTCGCCGGATCAAGCGGGACCAGAAGCTGCGCCGTCTCAAGGGCCCCGCACGCCCCGACGAAGTCCCCCGCCTGATGTCGCATCAGGCCGACGAACCGCCAGAGCGATCCATTCTCCCCCTGTTTCGCCAGCGCGCTCTCCGCCAGGTCCCCCGCCTCGTCAAGCCGGCCCGCCCCCGCCAGCTCGAAGCATCGACTCAGAATGTCGCCGGTCTGACTCATCGTCGCCGTTCCCCCGGATTCCAAAAAAGGATCACTCGGGCTCCCCCGGAGAAGTCCTTGATTATGCCTGTTTTGCAACTGAGATTCAGTCTCAATTCCAATCATCTTGGACTCACCGTGCGCCTGTGTCAAGATGTTAACGGGGGAAATCGCGAGAGGCGCGATGGGAGGGGATCGGCCTCCCGACATGACGACCCGACGCGGATTCGGAGGCCTCGAAATATCAGCCCGACGCGCAAGCGAGGGGATCGCATGGGGAATTTCGCAGCGTTGGTCACGACCCACGCATCTTCTTCCCTCGCTTGCGCGTCGGGCTGGTAACTGCGCTTGCCTCGAGTTGCTATGTGCCTCTGGCGAGCGTAGAGCGTGATCGCGGCCCTTGTCGATGGTGCCGAAAGCCGGAGCTTTACTTCTCCGCAGCCCTGCGCAGAACGGACCGCAGTAGCCGGCCGGCCTCATAGGCTCCACAGGCCTGTTCAAGCCGAGTCGCCACGCTTGCATTCGACATGCTGATGCGCGGCGGCGAGCCGCCGCACTCCATGCTGGGGAACGAGGAGCTGGGTCAACGACGCCCTCGCGCGTGGACCCGGATCGTGTCAGGGTTCAATGGGTCGGCGGAAGGTCGGCTTAGATCCCCTCGACTTCCCAGCCGTGGCGATAGCGCTTGCGGACGAACGCGTTGGCTTCGGGGACGTTGGTCACCTTGAGGCCGGGGCCGTCCCATTCGAGGGTCTGCTTGGGGAACCGGGTGGAGAGGCAGCCGAGCAGCACCATCTCGGTCAGCGGTCCCGAGTAGGCGAACGGCGCCGAGGTCTCCCCCTCGCCCCGGCAGGCGTCGATGAACTGATGATAGTGGTTTCGGCCTCCCGGCTCGGGGAGTTTGAAGTCCTTGAACTTGTCCTCCGGCAGCAGGACGGGCGTGTCGATGTAGGGCGAGTAGAGGACGCCCTCGGAGCCGATGTAGATCGACCCTTGACTCGTCATCGCATGCTTGCCCAGGAGCGCTTTGATTTCTTCGGGGGGCCGATGCGCGCCGTTGTACCAGTGGAGGGTCAGCTCGTCGGCCGTGTGCGGAGTGGCCGGGAAGATGTAGCGGACCCGGTTGTCGAGGCCCCAACTGTCGGCGTTGGGGGAGTCGCCGTCGGATCGGACCGACTTGGGCGCGGTCAAGGCCAGCGACGCATAAACCGGGTCGAGGATGTGGCAGCCCATGTCGCCGAACGTGCCGGTGCCGAAGTCGAGCCGCTTCCGCCATTCGCCCGGATGGTAGTAGCCGGCGATGAACGGCCGAGTCGAGGCCACGCCCAGCCATCCGTCCCAGTTCATCTCGGGAGGGACGGGATCCTTGCGATCGGGCCGAGGGTTCCTGTCGCCCCAGTCCTTGCCGCTCCAGCTGTGGACTTCCCTCACCTTGCCGATCGCTCCCGCCTGAATGGTCTCGACGACCGTCCGATGAACGACGTGCGAGTGGATCTGGATGCCCATCTGGGTGACGAGCTTGTTGTCGCGCGCCGCCTCGGTCAACCGCCGGGCCTCGTGGATCGTCTGGGTCAACGGCTTCTGGGTGTAGACGTGAAGCCCGCGCCGCATGGCGCTCATGGTGATCGGGGCGTGCATGTGGTCGGGGGTCGAGACGTTGACCGAGTTCAGGTCCTTTTCTTTGTCGAGCAGCTTGCGCCAATCCTGGTAGATCTTCACGTCGGGGAACAGTTTTTGAATCTGCCTGGTCCGCGCGAGGTCGACGTCCGCCACGGCGACGAGCTTGAAATGCTTGTTGCTCGCAAGGCTCTGGACGTCGGACATCGCCATGCCCGATCCGCCGAAGCTGGCGTGGAGCACGGTCTCGCTCGGCGCGGCGGCGGCGTGACGGCGAAACGCGGCGGGCGCCGAAAACGCCGCGGCGGCGGCCGAGAGCCTCCTCAACGCGGAACGACGCGAGATGGGCGTAGGCGAAGCGGACATTCTGCGGATCTCCCTTCGATTTGAACCAGGCCTGGGCGAGGTTCAACGAATCAGTCAATGATCAGCAACCCTCTTGCTCCGTCGGGCCGGGTGGATTTAGAGTGGTCGTCGCGGGTGGATTGGACCTCGCCGATCGGGATCGCGGAGGGTTGGACCCACTGATTCTCAGACAGCCGGCCCGGCTTTTCAAGCAGGCGGCGCGGCGTTCCTCAACGAGAGCGGCGAAGTCGGGCGGCCGACGATTCGTCCTCCATGGACTCGGAACCGTGAATGCTTTCATGAATCCTTCGAAGGGCGGAACGCAATCCGTCGGCGGCCGACCGCTCTGGTTGATTCTCGCCTCGGCCCTCGTGGCGGCGGCCTCCTCCGTCCAGGCCGACGATCCGCCGGCTCGGGACGTCGTCCAGCAGTTCAGCCCGCCGCCGGAGTTCGCCGGCGATCTGGGAACATATAAGTCCCCTCTCAAGTTCGACGACGGCCGCGTCGTCGGCGACGCGGCCGAGTGGCCCGCGCGGCGCGCCGAGATCTTGAAAACCTGGCGCGATCAGATGGGGGCGCCGCCGCCGTTGATCGAACGCCCGAAGGTCGAGGTCGTGAAGGAAGAGCGAGAGCAGGGGTACACGCGCCGGAGCGTCCGGATCGAGGTATCGCCGGATCGGACGACGCCGGGGTACGTGCTGACTCCCGACGGCCCGGGGCCGTTCCCGGCGGTGCTCGTCGTCTTCTACGAGCCCGAGACGGCCGTCGGCGTGGGAGGGAAGCCGGGGCGCGACTTCGCCCGGCAACTGGTCAAGCGCGGGTTCGTCTGCCTGTCGATCGGCTTCGACCCTCGGGTGATCGACACCTCGAAATCGACGATCAAGATTCAACCGCTGGCGTACCTCTCCTACGTCGCGTCCAACGCCCTCACCGCGATGACGAGCTTTCCCAGGGTCGACCCCCGACGGATCGGCGTGCTCGGACATTCCTACGGCGGCAAATGGGCGATGTTCGCCGCCTGCCTGGACGAGCGGTTCGCCTGCGGCGTCTGGTCCGATCCGGGCGTCGTCTTCGACGAGACGCGAGGCAACGTCAACTACTGGGAGCCCTGGTACCTGGGCTGGGAGCCCGACCGGACCCGCAAGCCCGGCCTGATCACCCCGAGCAACCCGCGCACCGGCGCCTACGAACGGCTGATCAAGGACGGCCGCGACCTGCTCGAATTCCAGGCGCTCATGGCGCCCCGGCCGTTCCTGGTCTCCGGAGGCTCGGAGGACACGCCCGACCGCTGGCGGGCCCTCAATCACCTCGTCGCCGTCAACGACCTGCTGGGCGCCAAACATCGGGTGGCGATGACGAACCGGGAGAAACACGACCCGACTCCCCAATCCAACGAACAGATCGCCCGGTTCCTGGAGTACGTCCTCAAGCCCGCCAAGGCGGACGGTCGGCAATGACGCCGCGACTTCGAGGCGCCCTCGTCAGCCGGAGAGCCACTCGTCACGGTGAGCGGCGACGAATTCGTCATCGTTCAAATTAGGATATGAGCGATAGACCCGGTCGATCTCCTCGGCCTGCCCGGCGCTCAGGGCCTCGTCGGGGTCGAGGCACCAGATCCCCGCGAGCAGCCCTTGCCGTCGCAGGACCTCGTGGAGTCCGGCGATGCAGCCCTTGAACTGGTTCGCCGCGTCGAAGAAGGCCGCGTTGGCGTCGGTGACCCGAACGCCTCGGGAAAGCAGGTCGGTCGAAGCCGCGCCCGATTCGGCGGCGCGCCGGCATTCGTCGAGCAGCGCGACGGCCGGGCGGGTCCAGACCGACCAGTGCCCCAGCAGTCCGCCGACGATCCGCCGCTCGACGCATCCGCCCGGCCTCTCGATCCGGTAGGGAGTCACAAGGTCCTGCACGATCGCGTCGTCGTTCCCCGTATAGAGTGCGACGTCGGCGCGGCCGGCCTCGGCGACGGCCCGGACGACGTCGAGCGTCTGGTAGCGATTGAACGGCGCGATCTTGATCGCGGCCAGCCCCTCGATCTCGGCGAACTTCCGCCAGAATCCGTAAGGGAGGACCCGACCGCCGACGCTCGGCTGAAGATAGAAGCCGAACAGCGGGATCACCTCGGCGACGGCCCGGCAATGGGCGATCACCGCGTCCTCGGCGGCCTCGCCCACCGCGGCGAGATTAAGAAGGCCGAGGTGATACCCGAGGTCGCGGGCCGTCTCGGCCTCGGCGACGGCCTGTCGAGCGGCGCCGCAGATCCCCGCGACTCGGATGAGCGGTTCTTCCTGGTCGCGATCGCGGTCGGCGCGGGCCAACTCCTCGGCGGCGAGGGCGAGGACGGGCTCGAACAGGCCGTGCCTGGGATCGCGGATCGCGAACTGCGTCGTGTGGACCCCCACGGCGAGGCCGCCGACCCCGGCCGCGGCGTAGTACCGGATCAACCCGCGCTGGCCGCGCTCGTCGAGTCGGCGCGCCGCCGTCAGCGCCAGCGGCATCGCGGGAATCGCGACGCCTCGATTCAGCGCAGACCGGATCAATATATTAATACTCGGCAAGTCGTGACCTCCGCATGAATCCATCGGCCGTTCAGAACCGTCCGTCGCTCGCCTCGAAATGGGTCGGCTTGCCGAGCGTCGCGCCGCCGCGCGCCAGCCAGTCGGCGGACCACCGGATCAACTGGTCGGCGCCGACCCTGGGCATGCCGAAGAGCCCGAACGCCCGCCCCGCGTCGCTCAGGAGCGCCCCCGGCGATTCCTCTCCCTTGAACGTCGCCGGTCGACCAAGAATCCGGCCGAAAGTCTGAGCGACTTCACGGACGTTCAGGACCTCGGGGCCGGTGAGGTTGACGATCCGGGGGGGCGTCGCGACGTGATCGAAGCATTGCAAGGCCATCGCGTTGGCGTCCCCTTGCCAGATCACGTTGAACGCGCCGGTCGACAGGTCGATCGGCAGGCCGTCGCGCACCCGCTCGCCGACGTCGATGAGCACCCCGTACCGCATCTCGGTCGCATAGTTGAGCCGGACCAAGGCCGTGGGGATCGCCAGGGTTCGGCTGAAGTGCTCGAAGATCCGCTCGCGTCCCAGGCAGCTCATGGCGTATTCGCCGACCGGCGCCGGCGCGTCGGACTCGACCGATCCGGTCGGGGAGGCGGCGGGTCCATAAACGTTCCCTGTCGAGAAGGCGACGATCCGACTCCCCTTGAACCGTCGGCAGACCGGCCCGGGGAGGTACGCGTTGAGCGCCCAGGTGGCCGCCTCTCCCCCCGAAGTCCCGAACTTCCGGCCCGCCATGTAGACGACGTTGGGGGCGTCGGGCAGCCGGGCCAGGTCGTCTTCGTTCAGCAGGTCGGCCCGGACGGTCTCGACGCCGATCGCTCGCAGCCGCGCCTCAGAGCCCGCGTCGCTGAACCGAGCCACGCCGATCACCCGACGCGCGCCGCCGACTTCGTCCAGGGCCCGGCGCGCCATTCGGGCGAGGGTCGGCCCCATCTTGCCGGCCACCCCCAGGACGATCAGGTCCCCTTCAAGCCGGGCCATCGTCTCCAGCACGCCTTCGGTCGGCGCGCTCAGCCGATCTTCGAGGTCGTCGACGTCGCGAATCGCGTCCTGATTCATTCGCCTCTCCGATCTTGTGCGTCACCTTGCCTCAGATCAGCCCATCTCCGGCCCCGAGCTGGCCCAGAGGCGGCACAGGTCCTCGACGACCGGCTCGCCGCGCGTCATCCGCCAGAACTCCCGACTCGGTTCGAGGGCCGCCCCCCGCGCCCAGGCCGCGGCGGCGACGTTGTCGGTCGGGACGTCGATGATGACCCGGCGCCCAGCCAGCCGCCCCCCCGCGTCGTCGAGCAGCGCCCGGCCGGCGTCCGGCTCGGCGATGCAGGGGCCGATCTGAGCGGCCGACGAGCCCGGCCTCCACAGGGCGAAGCCTCGAATCGGCCCGCCGACCGGCCCCGCCGCCAGGCATTCCAGGGGATTGTCGCGAACCAGCCGATCGATCAGAATCCGCCGATCGGTCCCGGTCGCCGATCGGTCGAGGGCCGCGATCCCGGCCAGGTCCGCCGCCGCCGCGAGACGCGATTCGCCCGCGGCCTCTCCTCCGCTCAAGATCCCGGCGTGGCGGTCGAGATGGAAATCCACCCGGAAGCCGATCGACTCGTAGAGCGGCCGACCCTCCCGCGTCGCGTCCAGCCGGATCGAACGCGCGCCGGCGGCCTCCAGGCGTTCGAGGGCCTGAATCAGCAGGCTTCTGCCGATCCCCGCGCCCCGCCGCGCCGGCTCCACCAGCAGCATCGCGATCCAGCCGACCGGGCCGAACCGACAGGACGCGACCGACCCGACGACCCGTCCGTCCGACTCGGCGACGAAGCAGCCCTCGTGGTCGAGCCCCAGAAACCGCTCCCAGTCGGCGGGGATCTGGTTCCAGCCCGCCTCGGCCTTCAACCGCATGCCGTCGGCGACGTCCGAAGCCGTCATGGGTCGAAGGGAGATCATCATTCGAAGTTTACCCGGCCGCCGCCGCCGTGCAAGCGCCCGGATTGAAGTTTCGTCGCGGGCGCGGGCGATCCCGTCCCGCTCGCCACGACGACTTCAGGTACTTCAGCCGGGCGACGCGGTTTCAGCGTCGGCCTTGTCGGGCTCGGCGGCGAGGATGAGCGTGAAGGGAGCTGTTCGGCTACAGCCGGTTTCGACGCTTCAGGTCGAGATAGCGTTCGACGGCTCGGGTGGCGACCTGATCGGCGCGCGAGTCCAGAACCTCGACGCCGGAGCGGCGCAGCTCTTCCAAGAGGATGGTGCGCTCCCGCATGAGCCCGGCCGCGACCCCCACGCGGTAAAGCTCCTCGGCGGTGCGCGGCTCGCGAAGCTCATTCTCCTCGAGCGTCTCGTCGGCGATCGTAACGACGAGGAACAGGTGACGCGGGGTGAGCACGCGCGAGTACTGGAGCATGCGTCGCGCCGCCTCGACCACCGTCAGGTCCGTCAGAAGGATGAACAGCGTCCGACGCGTGTTCCGCTTGGCGGCGAGCGTCAGGGCGAGTTCGTAATTCGGCTCGACCAGGCGCGGCTCCAGGGTGTAGAGCCCCTCGATCACCGCCTTCAGTTGGCTCCGCTCCCGGCGAGGATGGAGGTATAGTTCGACCTGATCGTCGAACACCATGAGGCCCAGATCGTCGCCCTGGCCCAGCGTGATGCGCGCGAGCAGGATGGCCGCCTCGAGCATGGCGTCGAACTTCGTCCGACGGCCGCAGTAGGTCGTCAGCGCCCGACTGGCGTCGACCAGGACCACGACCTGCTGGTGCCGCTCGATCTGGAAGTTCCGACTTATCGGCCGGCCGAGGCGGGCGGTCGCCTTCCAGTCGACCCAGCGGACGTCGTCCTGAGCGTTGTACTCGCGGAACGACTCGAACGTGGCGCCGGCCCCGCGCCAGCGGAAGCGATGGCTGCCCGCCTGCCTCAAGAGCGCGCGCCGCTCAGCCAGGTCGGCGGCCCGCGCGTTGGCCAGATGGGGCATGCAGTGGATCTCGAGCCGCGCCGGCAGCCGTTTCTGCGCCCAGGCGAGCCCCAGCGGCCCGCGGACCCGGTAGTCCAGGTCGCCGAACGCGACCAAGCCGCGCCGGGTCGGAACCAACTCGTACGTGTAGGTCGTGCGGGAGTTGGGCGGCGCCTCGACCTCCATGACCAGCGGCGTCGCGCGGGCGCCTTCGGGCGTTCGATCCGACAGGATCAGCCGCACCGGCGTCCGGCCGCGGTTCTCGACGGTCCAGGCCATGGGTTCGGCCTGATCGACGTGCAGTCGCTCGGGGGCTCGGCGGTGAAGGCGAATCGGCAGCCGGCGGGCGAGTAGCCCGTCGACCACGAGGGCCGCCGCCAGCAGCCCCGCCAGGCTCCAGGCGACGACGACCGCCGCGGGAACCCCCTGGCCGCCCAGGATGGCGATGAGCGGGGTCGCGGCCAGCCACATCATAAGTCGCGTGGGGATGAGCATGGCGCGTCAGCGGGGCACCTCCACCTGAGCCATGGACCTGACGAGGACGCGGTCGGGCGTCTCGGCCGCGACCTGAGCCTCGGGCGTAAGGATCAGCCGGTGCCGCAGGACGGCCGGCGCCACGGCCTTGACGTCGTCGGGCGTCACGAAGTCTCGGCCCTCCATCGCGGCCCGCGCCTTGGTCATCAAGAGCAAGTGGACGCCGGCCCTGGGGCTCGCCCCCACCTGGACCTGCGGGAACGTTCGGGTCGCTCGGACCACCTCGCTCAGGTACTTCAAGACTTCCGGAGCGATCCGGACCCCCACGAGCAGGCGGCGGGCGGCCAGCACCTCGTCGGGGGTCGTCACCGGCTTCAACTCGAACTGCGCCGCGCGGTGCAGGTCGTGGCCGCGGTCGTACGACTGGAGGATCAGCAGCTCCTCGTCGAGGCTCGGGTAGTTGAGCAGAATCTTGCTCATGAATCGATCGACCTGGGCCTCGGGCAGCGGATAGGTCCCCTCGTACTCAATGGGGTTCTGGGTGGCCAGCACGGTGAAGAGGGGGGGCAGGGGATGGGTCTCGGCGCCGAGGGAGATCGACCGCTCTTCCATGGCTTCGAGCAGCCCGGCCTGGGTCTTGGGCGGGGACCGGTTGATCTCGTCGGCCAGCAGGATCGTCGTGAAGACGGGCCCCTTGCGAAGCCGGAACGTCTGCGACGCGAGATGGAACACCTCGGTGCCGAGGATGTCGGCGGGCATCAGGTCCGGCGTGAACTGGATCCGCTGGAAGTCGGCGTCGAAGAGGCTGGCCAGGCTCTTGGCCAGAAGCGTCTTCCCCAGGCCGGGAACGCCCTCAAGCAGGACGTGACCGCCCGCGTAGACGGTCGCCAAAAGCTGTTCGATCACGTCGTCCTGGCCGAAGCAGACCTGCCGAAGGCCGTTCTTCAAGGCCAGGGCGTGTTCATGAAACCGTTCGAGATCCATAGAACCGCTTCCGTAGCTGGACAAGTTGGGTGACGAGGCGGACGGCGTCGTCGGGCCGCGCGGGCCGGCTTCCAGCTTCGACGTACGCGTCGGCCTCGCGGAGCAGAGACGCGACGGCGGACTCACGCTCGACCGAGGCCCTCGCGAGCTGGCGAAGCCGCCCCGCCACCGCCTCGACGGCCAGGGGCGCGGCGCGGGCGCGCTCGTGGAGCTGCGCGACCGCGTCGATGTACTCCTGGGCCGTCCTCCGCTCCGCTTCCACGTGCCGCTCGGCCGGTCTAAGCCGGACGTTTCGGGCATAGTAGAACAGGAGCGCCCAGGCCAGTGCAAGCCACAAGAAAGCCGACGCGCCGGGCAGGCTCAGCAGGTAAGTGAGAAACGATTCCGCCCGCCCGTGGCCGTGGCGATACTCGTCGATCGCCAGCGAGCCGCCCCTCACCTCGTTGTCGAGGATCTCGGCCAGCACCCGCGCGTTGTCGCCGGAGTCGAGCCCGGCGTTGGTCCACGCGAACGCGTCGAGCAAGACGTAGCACGCCCCCCGTCCGACGGGGATGCGAAGCAGCACGCCGCCGCGAACGTCTCCCGCGAGTCGCCAGCCGGCCGTCGCCGTCGAGCGCGTTCGGGCGTCTGGTTTCTCCGCGGGGCCGTCGGGGTCGGCGTCGGCGTTCGGCTGGGGCTCTTTCCAGCGGAGGCCACGGGCCTCGACCGTAAGCGATCCGGATCCGGTCACGGGCGCGTCGACCGTCTCGGGACGGCTCTCCACCCGTTCCGCGCGCGGAAGCGAGAGGGGACCGGGGGCGCCCGCCGGCTCGTCGGTCTCGATCTTCTGGAACGCGCCGGCGGAGAGTTCCTTGAGCAACGCCGAAGGCGCGCCTCCAGGGCTCCCGGTGACGACGATCAGGGCGTTGCCTCGCTCCAGCCATGCGCGAATCGCCCGCCATTCCTCGGCCCCCCCTTCCACTCCCGAGGGGGACAAGGGACCGTCGCCCATCGTGAGCAGCACGTTTCCCGAATCCGCCGAAAGGACTTGCGGGGCCTCCCAGAGCGGGACTTCCAGCAGCGTCGCCGGGACGCCGATCCGTCCGCACCACTGGTACAGGCCGGACGCCCCCCCCGTCCCGGCGTCGTAGACGCAGCCGGAGAGGGGCGTCCGATACGAGACGCGGAACCGACTCCCGAGCAGCGCGAAGGCGATCACGCCCGTCGCCGCCAGAAGCGGCAATAGCCATTGGCGGCGGTCGCTCTTGTTCTTATTCAAGGGGAGAGGGCCTCCGCGTCGACCAGGGACTCGCAGAGGCGGATCGACTCTGCCGACGACTCTCGGCTGGCCGGCTCCCGGCCGTACCAGACTCCTTCGTAGATCCGGGCGAGCCGGCCGAATCCCGCGGCCAGCTCCGGTCGGCGGCGAAGCTCCGCGCGGTACTCGCGATTCGTCCTGGTCGCGTCGTAGCGGAGCAGGCCTCGCTTCTCGAACGTTGCGATGAGCGCCAGGAGGGCCAGACGGATCGCCTCGGCGTGTCGGCCGTCGCGATCGGCGACCGCGGCCTGGGCGCGCAGGTCGTCGGCCGCTGGGAGGGCCTCGGACGCGACCGTCTCGGCCCCGACGCGCGGGGCTTCGCGACCGAGCCCTTGCAGAAACAGGGGAAAGAGCTTCCAGACCGCCCACGCGAGGATCGCCCCGGCGAGGAGCCAGACGAACAGCGTCCCGCTTGAGGACTCGCCGCCGAATCCGCCGAAGAGCAGGTGGAGGACCCTGTCGATCGCATCCCAGACGGCTCTCCAGATGCGACCGAGCCCCCCCAGGATCGCGTCCAGGACCGCCTGGAGAACCGAGCTCCGGGGCATCGTTTTCGTCTCGATCCGCTTCCACCAGAAATCGGGGCCCTGGAAGACGTCCCGAGCCGCGCGGACGGGGTCGGCGCCGTTCGCCGCCGTCGGCGACGCGAGAGCGATCGCATGTAAGGCGGCCCGAGCCGCATCCAGGTTCGACCTCAAGTCCGACATCGCCGCGACTCCACCGGTTGTCAGGCCGCCAGCTTGGCTCGATACGAGGCGATCCGCTGTTTCAGGTCCTCGCCCTCGCGGACCCGTCGGATGTCGCGGTAGACCAGGGTCAGCGAGATCCACCAGGTCATCGCGATGGCGGTGAGGAGGGCGGCCATCGAGATCGCCTCGAAGATCCAGAGGTAGTCGACGATCAGCCGGCGCCACGGGGCGTCAACCAGGTTGGCGCCCAGGACGGGGGTCGCCACAAGCAACCTGGGCAGCACGGCGAGTCCGCCCAGGACGACGCCCATGCAGAGGTAAAGCAGCCCCATGAGGGTCACACTGTAGTCCTCGCGGAGGATCCTGCGTCCCCGCCGAAACATGCGGCGGTCGTCCTCGAAGAGGGCGACCAGCGGCGTGAGGCAGGTCCTCGGCCAGGCCCAGAGCAGCGGGAGCCCAAAGAGCAGCAAGGAGCCCAGGTAGATCAAGCTCAGCCGGAACAGGACGCTGGCGAGCCGCCTCGACCTCCGCCAGCACCATGTGATGCACTCGCCGACTGTTGCGACCTCCCCCTCGGCGGCTCGCCAGGCGAAAACCGCGCAGGGCAGAGGCAGGGCCGTGAAGCCGAAAAGCGCCAGGAATGGGATCGCCAGCCCGCCCATCAGGACGTTGTAGAAGACGGGAAGCTCCCAGGTCCGCCATACCTGGACGACCGCCAAGCCCGTGGCGAGCACGGCCGCGAACGTCGGCAAGGCGAGGCAACCCAGAACGTCGAGATGGTCGTGGATGCACCAGAAGGCGCGGTCGGTCTGCACGAGAATCCGCCGCGGCAGGGACGTCTTGGGACGAGCCATGAATCGAGACTCTTTCTGAACTTCAAGCCTTGCGGTGATCCGTCGTGATTCGATCCCATCAGCAGAAAGCATTGTATCTCGCGAGATCCAGCTTGCAAGCACCCAGGCCGAACCGTGCCGTCGGAGAGCCATTTCGGGCGTGAGCCTGCTTGAATGTATGGGATCAGTCGATCCATAATAATCTCGTCAGTGGTGAATCCGTCGGTCAAAAGGAGACGAGCATGAGTCAGGTTGTTTCGCAAGACGTCGAGCAGTCTCAGGTCGATCCCTACGAGATCGGCTGGTACGTCGAATCGGCCGACGAGGAGACCTATGGGCCGGTCTCCCGCGCGACGTTGGTCCGTTGGCTCGACGAGCGGACGATCACGCCGAACACGCTGGTCCGCCACTGCACGAAGCCCGAGGCCGCCCCGCTTGCGGACCAGGCCGTGCTGCGGGACCAGCTTACGCTTGAGTCGAGCGACCGCGCGATCGGCGACCGCCTGGAAGCAGAGTGGCCCCGCAAGACCCAGGAGCGGCTCGCGCTGGCGGAGGGCTCGGCCCCATGCCACCGGCACAAGCGGCCCGCGACGCTCGTCTGCACCCGTTGCCATGCTCCGTACTGCACCAAGTGCCGGATGAAGCCCTTCAAAAGGCAGTTCTTCTTGTGTCGCCGCTGCCAGGCGAGCCTTTACAACCGGCGCGTGGGCGCCTTGATGCTGGACTTGATCCTGATCCTCTACTTTCCGATGATCCTCGTGTTCGTCGTCATGGCCCTCCTCCAGGCGCCGACGACGACGATCCAACTCGTCGCGAACCTCATTTCACTCGCCAGCCTGCCGGTCCTCTTCTTCCGCGACGCCATCTTCGGAGGAGCCGGACCGGGCAAGCGGATCATGGGCTTGCGGGTGGTGCGGGTCGCCGACGGGCGCTCGCCGCTGACCGCCAAGCAGGGGATCGTCCGCTGGCTGAGCCAGTTCATCCCGTTCTTCAACCTGTATGACGCGATGGTCCCGTATCGCGATCCGCTGTTCCGCCGGGTCGGCGACCGCTGGGCCAAGACCCGCGTGCTGGACTCGCCCCGGAAGCTCGAGAAGGCTCGCGCGAGCGTGGCGCGGCGTCTGCTCAAAAAAGGAATCCAGCCTCCTCGGGAGGTAGGTGCGACGATGGAAGAACTGGCTCGGACTGCCTGACGACGGAGGTCAGGAAACTCTCGACGCTCTGCCCGGCCCGGGGATCGAGCCCGCTCGCCTCGTGGATCAG
>CALCIC010000658.1 GCA_937907405.1 uncultured Isosphaeraceae bacterium
GGCCGACTGGCCGTGGAAACCCGCCTCGGCCGCCAGGCTCCCCATGCAGACGATGGAACCGCCGTCGCGGAGGATTTCGAGGCCGTACTTGCAGCAGTGGAAGACGCCCGAGAGGTTCACCGAGACCACCTCGTTCCATTCCTCGATCGTGACCTTGCTCAGCGAATGCTCGCGGAGCACCCCCGCGTTGTTGACCAGGACGTCGAGCCCTCCCCAACACTTTTGAAGGTCTTGCATCATCGCCCGGACGGCGTCGGGGTCGGCGACGTCGGCCGCCGTCGCCAGGGCGCTGGAGTCGCGCTGGGCGTTCAGCTCGGAGGCGATCGCCTGGGCGTCGGCGCGGGTCCGGCCGTCGCCGAGGTCGGGGTGGTTGATCGCCACCCGGGCGCCCGCGGCGTGCAGCCGCCGCGCGATCGCCGCTCCGATCCCCTGCGACGCCCCCGTGACCAGGGCCGACTTGCCGGCAAGCTCGATGGCGATGCTCATGAAGCGGTCCCCTTCGGAAAAAAGGACGAAGAACGCCGATCCGCGAGCCGGCGATCGGTCTCGGGGCCTCGGAAATCCATTGTGGAACAGGAACTTCCGGCGCTACAAGGCATCTGGTCGACTTTCCCATCCGGACTCAAGAAAGCCACCCTGAAACGCCGACTTAAGCCATGACGATCGTTGCGATCGGTGGAATCGTGATAATCGGCAAGGTTCTCCGCGACGTCGGCGTATCGCTCTTATGATCGAGAGGGTGACTTGAAGAACCATCAGGTGAATCGGCGACGAGACCTGGACTGCCGCTCGGCTTCCCTGATCGGCGTTGCGCTCGGGGTGGCGGCGTGGTGGCTTCCTGGCGCGGTTGCGACGGCTCAGACGCCGGAGCCCGGCCCGTCGTTGCGGGTGGTCCGGCCGTTTCAGACCGACCCGAACTCGGGCCGGACGACGGAGCCGAGGACGCCGACCGACGACGACGCCGTCGTCGCGCCCCCCCGGACGCTCACCGCGCCGCCGCCGGCCGATCCCCCCCCGCCGCCTCGGCCGGAGCCGGCGATCCCCCGGGTGATCCCGATCGAACCCCCGCAAGGGACCGTCTTCGATCCCTCCGAAATCACTCCCAAGATCGTGACGTTTCCTCGCGACGCCACGGGGCTGGTTCCCGGGCGTCCTCCCGGCCCGAACCCCGCGAGGTCGAACCTGGAGATCGACAAGGACTACAAGGACGTCGTCGAACTGGTCAAGGAGCCCGAGGCCGAAATCGCGGTCGTCGTCGGCGAATCCAAGATCATTCAGGCCAGGCGCACGCTCTCGCGCGTCTTGATCGCCAACCCGGCGATCGCCGC
>CALCIC010000659.1 GCA_937907405.1 uncultured Isosphaeraceae bacterium
AACTCGATCTACCCCACCCTGGCGCGGATGGCCCAGTGGTGGAACATGCGGCACCCGCTGATCACCGGCCAGGGGAACTTCGGCAGCATCCACGGCCTGCCGCCGGCCGCCATGCGATACACCGAGGCCAAGCTGAGCCCGGTCGCCGCCGAGATGCTCGACGACATCCAGTACGACACCGTCGACTTCCAGCCCAACTACGACGAGAAGTACCAGGAGCCCCGCGTCCTCCCCGGCAAGTTCCCCAACCTGCTGGTCAACGGCTCCGGCGGCATCGCCGTCGGCATGGCGACCTCGATCCCCCCCCACAACCTGGGGGAGGTCTGCGACGCCGTCGTCGCCTACCTCGACGACCCGGCGATCGAGCTCGATGAGATCATGGAGCGCCTCCCCGGCCCCGACTTCCCCACCGGCGGCATCATCTGCGGCCGGATGGGGATCAAGGAAGCCTACCGGAGCGGCCGAGGCCGGGTCATCCTCCGCGCCCGGTCGACCGTCGAGGAGCTGAAGGACGGCCGCTCCCAGATCGTCTTCTCCGACATGCCCTACCAGCTTACCAAGGAGCCCCTGCTCAAGAAGCTGGCCGACCTGGTCAACACGGGCCGGATCACGGGCGTCTCGGACATCGTCGACGAGAGCGACCGCAAGCAGCCGGTCCGGATCGTGGTCAAGCTGAAGAAGGCGGAGGACCCCAACGTGGTCCTCAACCAGCTTTACCAGTTCTCGCCGCTGCAAGACACGTTCAGCGTGATCATGCTGGCCCTGGTCGACGGCCGCCCCAAGACGCTGCCGATCAAGGAATTCCTGCGGCTGTTCGTCGACCACCGGGTCAACGTGATCCGCCGCCGGACCCGATACCTGCTCCGCCAGGCCCGCCAGCGCGCCCACATCGTCGAGGGCCTGCTGATCGCGCTGCACCACATCGACGAGATCATCCGAGTGATCCGGACCTCGGCCAACCCCCCCGAGGCCCGCGCCCGGTTGATGTCTATGGAGGTCTCGGCGCAGATCCTCCAGCGGGCCCTCAACGACCCCGAGGCCAAGCGGTCGGCGAGCCTCACCCGGATGCAGGCCGACGCGATTTTGGCCATGCAGCTTCAGCGGCTCACCGGCCTGGAGGCCGACAAGCTGGCGCAGGAGTACGTCGGGCTCAAGGCCGACATCGACCGCTACGAGGCGATCCTCGCCGATGAGCAGTTGATCCTGAACATGATCCGCGCCGACCTTCAGGAGATGAAGGCCAAGTACGACAACCCGAGGCGGTCGGAGATCACCGACGAGGAACTCGGCGACTACGACAAGGAAGCTCTGATCCGCGAGGAATACATGGTGGTGACCGTCACCCACGACGGCTACATCAAGCGCCAGGCGCCCTCGACCTACCGCGCCCAGGGGCGGGGGGGCCGGGGGATCGCGGCCACCAACACCAAGGACGGCGACTTCCTCGAACACCTGTTCGTCGCGCTCACCCACGACTACCTGCTGTTCTTCACCGACAAGGGTAAAGTCTACTGGCTGAAGGTGTACGATCTGCCGATGGCCACCCGGACCTCGGGGGGGCGGGCGATCGTCAACCTGTTGCAGCTCTCCGAGGGGGAGAAGGTGACCGGGCTGATCCCGGTCCGCCACTTCGAGGAGGACGAGCACCTGACGATGGTCACCCGCCGGGGGACCGTCAAGAAGACCGAGCTCACCGCGTTCAAGCGTCCGCTAGGCCGGGGGATCATCGCGCTGGGCCTCGACGAGGGGGACCAGCTCATCGGCGTCGCCCGCACCAAGGCCGGCGACCAGGTGGTGCTGAGCACCGCGCAGGGGATGGCCATCCGGTTCGACGAGTCCGACGTCCGCTCGATGGGCCGCCCCGCGCACGGCGTCCGGGGGATCAACCTCGAAGAAGGGGACGAGGTCGTCGGCATGGTCGTGGCCAACGGCGACGACGACCCGGCGAGCCTTTTGACCGTCTGCGAGAACGGCTACGGCAAGCGGACCATGCTCACCGAGTACCGGTCGCAGAACCGGGGGGGCAAGGGGCTGATCGACATCAAGACCAGCGACCGCAACGGCCGCGTGGTCGCCGTCGCCAAGGCCACCGAGGCCGACGAGATCATGATCACCACCACCGGCGGCATCCTGATCCGGACCCGACTCGCCGACACCCGCCCCATCGGCCGCAACACCCAGGGGGTCCGCCTGATCCGCCTCGACGAGAACGACTCGGTCAGCAGCCTCGCCAAGCTCCCCGAGGAAGAACTCGAAGCCGCCGCCGCCCTCGAAGCCCTCGACGCCCTCGAAGCCGAAGCCCAGAACGGCGAGGACGCGGACGGAGTCGGAAACGGCGCCCGCGCGGCCCACATCCTCGACGACGGCGTCGCCGAGGCCGAGGCCAGCGACCACTCCGACGTCGAGGACGAGACCGACGACGAGCCGGAGGCGTGACGGCCGACTAGAGCGATTTGCTTTCGGATCGCCTACAAGAATGGTTTGAGTTTGAAATGAGC
>CALCIC010000660.1 GCA_937907405.1 uncultured Isosphaeraceae bacterium
GGATGGTTGGACCCGAAATATCAGCCCGACGCGCAAGCGAGGGGACCGGCGTGGGCGATCTGAAATCAACCCTCGCTTGCGCGTCGGGCTGATATTGGGATGGTTGGACCCGAAATATCAGCCCGACGCGCAAGCGAGGGGACCGGCGTGGGCGATCTGAAATCAACCCTCGCTTGCGCGTCGGGCTGGTATTGGGGATGGTTGAACCCGAAATATCAGCCCGACGCGCCAGCGAGGGGACCGGCGTGGGTGATATGAAATCAACCCTCGCTTGCGCGTCGGGCTGGTACGTGTGTGGAGTTCGAGGGGGGTCGCCGAACGTCCCGGGTCGGGATTGCGGTCGCGCGCGCTTCGGGGCTGGACACGAAGACCCGCGGCCGGGCTCTTCCCATCTCGACTCAGGGTGTAGAATGGGACGTCGTCGATGAATCGCACCAACAGTCCGACCGCCCGATCCGAGGACGCACCATGACACCGACCGAGAGTCCGGCCGTGTCGGCCCAACCGCTCGCCACCGGGCCGACGACCACCAATGCGGCTCAGAAAGACTGGTTGCAGCGCCTCAGGCAGATCAGCGAGACGATGCGCGAGATGAGCACGTTCAGCGACCCCCAGGACATGGTCGCCAGCTACGGTCGACGGATGCGCAGCATCATGCCGTCGGATCGCTGGATCTCCCTCAGCCGCCGGGGGCTGGAGTTCCCCAGGTTCCGGATCACCCGGTCGACCACCTGGACCGAGACCATCGACCCCTGGAAGCAGCCGGACAAGCTCCCGCTGCTGGAAGGGGGCCTGCTGAGCGAGTTGATCTACGGCGACGAGCCCCGGATCATCGACGACGTCGCCCCCCTGCTCTCCCCCGACGACCCGGCGTTCGAGTACCTCGAAGGGCTCCGCTCGCTGATGGCCATCCCCCACTTCGACCGCGGCGAGGGGCTCAACATGGTCGTCACCCTGCGGAAAGAGGCCGGCGCGTGGGAACACGACAAGTTCCCCGAACGGGTCTGGCTCAGCAGCCTGTTCGGCCGCGCCACCCAGACCCTGGTGCTCAGCCAGGAATTGAAGCAGGCTTACGAGATCGTCGACCGCGAGTTGCGGGTCGTCGCCGACATTCAGCGGTCGCTGCTGCCCAAGTCGCTCCCCAAGATCCCCGGCGTCGAGCTGGCGACCTACTACCGGACCTCGCAATGGGCCGGCGGCGACTACTACGACTTCTTCCAGCTCCCCGGCGGCCGTTGGGGCTTCTTGATCGCCGACGTGAGCGGACACGGCACGCCGGCGGCGGTCATGATGGCGATCCTCCACAGCCTCACCCACGGCCACCCCGGCGATCCCGACCCTCCCTCGGCCCTGCTCCGCCACGTCAACAACCGGCTCGCCGCGCAGTACACCGCCGAGAACGAGGTCTTCGTCACCGCCTTCTACGGAATCTACGACCCGGCCAGGCGCGAGTTCACCTACAGTTGCGCCGGGCACAACCCCCCCCGGCTCCGCAAGTGCTCGCGGGGCCAGGTGCTCTCGCTCGAGGACGTCGGCGGCCCGCCGCTCGGCCTGTTCGAGGACCTCGAATACCCCGAGTCGAAGGCGACCTTCAGCCCCGGCGACGTCCTGGTCCTGTACACCGACGGCATCACCGAGGCCATGAACGCCAGGAGCGAGCAGTTCACCCCCGAACGCCTTGACGAGATCCTCAAGGGCTGCGGCCTGTCGGCCTCGGAAATCATCGACGCCATCGTCGCGAGCGTCAACCTCCACACCGGCCGGCTCGACCCGCACGACGACCAGACGCTGCTGGTGGCGAAGATCTCCTGACGCGATCCGAGGCCCTCACCCGTCCCCTGATCCATCGAATACCGGAGCATGCACCGCGATGATTCTTCGAACCCCCGAGAGCCAGGTCAAGATCGCTCCGTCCATCCTCTCGGCCGACCTTTCGAAGCTGGCCGAGCAGGTGAGAGAGGTCGAGGCGGCGGGCGCGGACCGGATCCACGTCGACGTGATGGACGGGCATTTCGTGCCCAACATCACGTTCGGGCCGGTGCTGGTCAAGTGGCTCCGGCCGGTCACGAAGCTGCCGCTGGAAGTCCATTTGATGATCTCCGACCCCGACCGGTTCCTCGACGCCTTCGCCGAGGCCGGCGCCGACGCGCTGATCGTCCACGTCGAGGGGGCGAACCACCTCAACCGGACGATTCAGCATATCAAGACGCTCGGGCGCAAGGCCGCCGTGGCGATCAACCCGGCGACCCCGGCGGTCATGCTCGAAGAGGTCCTGCCCGACCTCGACCTCGTCCTGGCGATGACCGTGAACCCCGGCTTCGGCGGCCAGTCGTTCATCTCCGGCACGCTCAAGAAGATCGCCGCGATCCGCCGGATGATCGACGCGGTGAAGCCCGGTTGCGAACTGGAAGTCGACGGCGGGATCGACCACGACACCGCCCCCCGGGTGATCGCCGCCGGCGCGAACGTCCTGGTCGCCGGCAGCTCCATCTACGGCGCTCCCGACGGCCCCACCGCCGGCCTCAAGCGGCTGGCCCAAGCCGGCGGGGGGTAAGCGTCTTATAAGTGGGTGGACGGTCAGGCGGCAAGGGGGGGCGTCC
>CALCIC010000661.1 GCA_937907405.1 uncultured Isosphaeraceae bacterium
GGGACGGGTCGGCTTGCCGTCCGGGCCGATCTTGTCGGCGAACCGGTACTGGGCCCAGACCAGCACGGTCTGAGTGCCGATGAACGCGATCCCCGTGATCATCAGGATGATGAAGTAGAGGCTGTCGATCTCCCTGCCGAAGGTCGACACCACGTGACGGTAGTCGCCGGCGGGATTGGGCAGCCACCAGTCGGCCGAGAACGGCGCGTAGACGAAGGCCGCGACGCAAAGGACGGCGATGATGCCGAACAGGATACACCAGTATCGCACGACGAGACTCCCCCAGGACCTGCCCTATGGATTCGAGTTTGCCGACGGTCGGTCCAGGGCCGGGCCGCGTCGTCACGGAATGTTTGGTTGGGCGGCGGGGCGGCTCAGCGTCCGGCGACCGCCGCCTCGGCCTCGGCCTCCGAAGGCTCGCCGGCTCGAAGCAGGTGCGGCTGATACGGCAGCGCCAGCACGAAGTTCACGAGGTCCCAAATCTGCTCATGGTTGATCGTCGGGTAGTGGGCCGGCATCTGCGCGCCGGTGATCCCCTTGGCGATCCGCCAGTAGATGTCGATCGGACGTCTTCCCCCCTTGTACACCCCCCGGTTCAGGTTGGCGGGACGGAGCGGGTTGCCCCACTCGTCGAGCTTCTGCCCCCAGAGTTCGCGGGTCTTGTCGTCAAGCTCGGCGAGGCGCTTCTCACGCTCGCTCGGGTTGCCGCCGAAGACCACGTGGTTGAAGACCTCCTGGCTGACGAAGCTGGGTCCGTCGCCCATGCCCAATGGGCCGTGGCAGCCGGCGCACTCCAGCTTCTCCTTGGATTTGCCGAGGAACAGCTCGCGGCCTCGCAGAATGCTCGCCTGGCTCGACGGCGTCCGAGGGATCGGAGGGTTCACAACCTGCGACGGGGCCGCGTGCCACTTCTTGAACACTCCGTCGACCAGGTCCGCGACGATCTCCTCGGAAATCGCGTCCGCGTCCGATTCCTCGGCGATGAACCCTTCCTCGATGAGCGACAACTCGGTCTCGCCGCGGTTGGTCAGGAAGATCACGTAATCGAGGACCTCCTCGATCTCCTCGTCAGTCAAGAGCGCCTCGAACGCCGGCATCGACGTGCCGTGGAGGCCGTGGCGGACGGTCCGTCGCAGGTCGTCGCGGTCGGGCCGCATGCCGTTGGGGGTCGAGGTGAACTTGAACAGCCCCG
>CALCIC010000662.1 GCA_937907405.1 uncultured Isosphaeraceae bacterium
TGATCGAGATCCACTCGGCCCACGGCTACCTGCTGCACGAGTTCCTCTCGCCCCTGAGCAACTGTCGGACCGACGAGTTCGGCGGCGACCTGGAGAACCGGATGCGGCTGACGCTCCTGGTGGCCGATCGGCTGCGCGCGATCATCCCCGACGAGTTGCCGCTGTTCGTCCGGATCTCGGCGACCGACTGGGCCGAGGGGGGCTGGGACCTCGACCAATCGGTGGTGCTCTCGGCGCGGCTCAAGGGGCTGGGGGTGGACCTGATCGACGTGTCGTCGGGGGCGCTTGTGCCCACGGCCCGGATCCCCGTGGGGCGCGGCTACCAGATCCCGCTGGCCCGCCGCATCCGGGACGAGGCGGGGATCATGACCGGGGCCGTGGGGCTGCTCACCGACCCCCGCCAGGCCGACGAGGTGATCACCGGCGGCGACGCCGACCTCGCCTTCATCGGCCGCCAGCTGCTCCGCGAGCCGTACTGGGCGTTCAAAGCCCAGCACGAACTCGGCAAGGAGCCGACCTGGCCGATCCCCTACGGCTACGCCGTCAAGCGGCGGGCGAAGTAGCCCGGCGGCGTCGGGCGAGGAACCCCGCGACGCCGAGGCAGCCCAGGCCGGCCAGCGCCAGCGACGACGGCTCGGGGACCGCGCCGGGGGGCAAAGCCGCGCCCAGGGTCACGTTGTCGAAGCCGATGAAATTGGCGGCGCCCGAGAAGTTCACCGACTTGGCGATCCCGTTGAAGGTCACGCCGATCGGCACCCAGTTGTTGTAGGGGGGGGAGCCGGGGGGCAGGGTCGGGGTCACGGGCAAGGCGAGCGACGCCAGAATGTTCCCCGTCTGATCCACGCCGTCGTACACGGTCACGGAGCCGGGGTGAGCCGGATCGGCCGCGGAGTAAAAGAACGAAAACCCGGTGGTGAAGCCCGCGGCCACGTTCATGACGGCGCCCCCCCCTCCTAGGAAGAACAGGACGCCCGGAGGGGACGGGTTGTTCGCGTAGTTCCCCGATTCAATGGCCTGGGCGCTCGCGCTGAAGGTGATCCCGTAATTCGGGCCGGGGCCGCTCCCCTTGTCGCCGGCGCCGCCGTTGTAGTAGTTGAGGATCTTTTCCTGATCCTGCAAGGTGTCGAACGTCAGCGTAATCACGTCCGCTTGGCTTGGGACCGAGGCGCCCAGCGCGAGGAGTCCGAGGGATATCAAAACCGATCGAATGAGGCCTCGCATGGGACGCATCTCCTTGCTCGTGGCGTGTTACGACCATATCCGCATCACATCCACGCACCATCGTCGTGAATTCATGCACCATGCACGTTACCCGCATGGGGCCCGAGGTTGCAAGCGGATTCGGGCTGTTTCGAGCCTGGTTTTTCAGAGGCACTGGCCCCGGGGGGTTCGCGCAGGTAGCCTGGGTTCAGGCGCCGCGCGGATCCAGCGTCGGGGGCGGATCGTTCGAGGACGGGGCGAAGTCGATCGAGGCGAGGAGACCGGCGATGGCGCGGCGCGGAGCGTTCGGGGGGTTGTCGAGGGCCGTCGCGGCGTGCGCGGTCGTGATGTCGTCGTCGGCCGCGGTCCGGGCCGTCGATCCCGCCGACGCGCGGCTGCTGTCGTCGCCGGCGGTCACGGTGGGCCGGATCGCGTTCGTGTACGCCGACGACCTCTGGACGGCCGAGGCCGACGGCTCTCGGCCGCGGCGGTTGACCTCGCACCCCGGCGTCGAGAGCCGGCCGAGGTTCTCTCCCGACGGCAAGACGATCGCGTTCTCCGCCTCGTACGACGGCAACCTCGACGTCTATACGATCCCCGTCGACGGCGGCGAGCCGACCCGCCTGACCTGGCACCCCGGCGACGACCTGGTCCGCGGCTTCACCCCCGAGGGGGACGTCCTGTTCGCCTCGCGGCGGTCGGTGTTCTCCGGCCGGCATTCGCAGTTCTTCACCGTGCCGGTGAAGGGGGGCGTCCCCAGGAAGCTGCCGATCCCCAGCGGCGACATGGGGGCGGTCTCGCCCGACGGCGCCTTCCTCGCCTACACCCCCCTGGGCGAGCAGTTCCGCCAGTGGAAGAACTACCGAGGAGGCGCGACCTCGCGGATCTGGGTCCTCAGGCTCGCCGACCTGTCGCACGTCGAGATTCCCAAGCCGGAAGGGGGCGCCAACGACACGATGCCCTCGTGGATCGGCCAGACCGTCTACTTCCTCTCCGATCGCGACGGCGAATTCAACGTCTACTCCTACGACGCCGCGACCAGGGGGGTCGCCCGGCTGACCAACCATCGCGACTTCCCCGTCGAGACCGCCTCCACCGGCGCGGGGAAGGTGATCTACGACCAGTCGGGATATCTTTACACTTATGATCCCAATACGGGGCAGACGACGCGGCTCAAGGTGGCCGCCGCCGCCGACCTGGCCGAGCCCCGCCCGCGCCGCGTCAGCGACCCCAAGCTCGTCCGCTCCGCCGACGTCTCCCCCACCGGCAAGCGCGCGGTCCTGGAATACCGGGGCGAGATCGTCACCGTCCCCGCCAAAAAGGGGGACCCGCGCAATCTCTCGCAGACCCCCGGCGCGCACGAGCGGTCCCCCGTCTGGTCCCCCGACGGCAAGTCGATCGCCTATTTCAGCGACGCCTCGGGCGAGTACGCGCTGATCGTCCAGCCCCAGGACGGCAAGGGGGAACTGAAATCGTACCCGCTCAAGGGGGCGGGCTTCTACGAGCGGCCCGTCTGGTCCCCCGACTCCAAAAAGATCGCCTTCCTCGACAACGCGCGGACCCTGTCGTGGATCGACCTCGACGCCGGCGCGGTCAAGGTCGTCGCCGCCGAGCCGATCTACGGACCGAACAACACCATGAGCGCGAACTGGTCGCCCGATTCCAGATGGCTGGCCTACACCGTCAGCACCAGGGCCGGCATCCAGACGATCCAGCTCTATTCGCTCGACCAGGACAAGGCGGCCCCCCTGACCGACGGCCTCGCCGAGGCGGGCTCTCCGGTCTTCGACGCCGGGGGCAAGTACCTCTACTTCCTCGCCTCGACCGACGCCGGCCCCGTCAAGAACTGGTTCGACCAGTCGATCACCGACATGCCCGTCACCTCCTCGCTCTACCTGGTCACGCTCCAGAAAGCCACCCCCGACCCGCTCCTCAAGCAAACCGACGAGGAGGGGGTCGACCCCGCCAAGGAGCAAGACAAGGACAAGGACAAGGACAAGGCGAACGACGCGGTGAAGGACGACGGCAATAAGGCCCCGACGCCGGCCCCCGCTCCGACGCCGGCGAAGCCGACGGTGGTCGAGCTGGAGGGGATCGCCGATCGGATCATCGCCATGCCGGTCGAGTCGGGGATGCTCTCGGACCTGTCGGCCGGGGCCGAGGGGCAGGTTTACTACGTCCGGCGGCCCGAGGCCCGGCCGGCTCGCGACGACGGCGGGCTGGGCAAGCCGACGCTCCGCCGGTTCGACCTCAAGACCCGCGAGGACCAGGCGCTCGCCGAGGACGTCGGCGACTACCGGATCTCGGCCGACCGCAAGAAGCTCCTCTATCGGGCCGACGCCGTGGTCGGGATCGTCGACGCCGGCAAGTTCAACAAGGGGGACGGCGCGATCGCGGCGGTCGCCGACGTGTCGATCGCCGTCGACCCCCGCGCCGAGTGGTCGCAGATCTTCCACGAGGCCTGGCGGATCAACCGCGACTTCTTCTACGCGCCCAACATGCACGGGGCCGACTGGAACGCGGTCCGGGCCAAGTACGAGGCGTTCCTCCCCCACCTGACGACCCGAGGGGACCTCGACCGGGTGATCCGGGCGATGCTCAGCGAGCTGGCGGTCGGGCACAGCTTCCTGTTCGGCGGCGACCGGCCGCACGAGCCCAGGACGATCCCCGTCGGCCTGCTCGGCGCCGACTACGAGGTCGCCGACGGCCGGTTCAAGTTCAAGACGATCTACGGCGGCGCCTACTGGGACCCCTCGCTCCGCGCCCCGCTGAACGCCCCCGGGGTGAACGTCGCGGTCGGCGATTACCTGCTCGCCGTCGACGGCAAGGACGTGAAGGCCGACGCCGAAGTCTACAAGCACTTCGAGCAGACGGTCGGGCGGCGGACCGAGCTGAAGGTCGGGCCCAAACCCGACGGCGCCGACGCGCGGACCGTGGTCGTCGAGCCGATCGCCGATGAATCGACCCTCCGCAACCGCGCCTGGGTCGAGGGGAATCTGCACAAGGTTCATGAGCGTACCAAGGGGCGGGTGGCGTACATCTACGTCCCCAACACGGCCGGACAGGGGTACTCGTACTTCAAGCGGTATTTCTACCCCCAGGCCGACAAGGACGCGGCGATCATCGACGAGCGGTTCAACGGCGGCGGCCAGGTGGCGGACTACTACATCGACCTCCTCCGCCGCCCGGTGGTGAGCTACTGGGCGACCCGTCACGGCGAGCCCCTGCGCACGCCCAACGCGGCGATCCCCGGCCCCAAGGTGATGATCATCGACGAGACGGCCGGCTCGGGGGGGGACATGCTCCCCTGGATGTTCCGCAAGTTCGAGCTCGGCCCGCTCGTCGGCAAGCGGACCTGGGGAGGGCTGGTCGGCATCCTCGGGTTCCCGGTCCTGATGGACGGCGGTCGGGTCACCGCCCCCGACCTGGCGATCTTCACCGACAAGGGCTGGATCGTCGAGAACGAGGGCGTCGCCCCTGATATCGAAGTCGAGCAGGACCCCGCCGCCATGGCCGCCGGCGCCGACCCGCAGCTCGACAAGGCCATCGAAGTCGTCCTCCAGGCCCTCGAAAAGTCCCCTCCCCCCGCCCGCCCCGCGCGCCGGCCGCCGCTCCCGCGCCGGCACCCGCACCCGCCGCGGCGCCGGCGGCGAAATGACGGATCATCCGTGCGTCCCATCACCGGATTCAAATCGGGAAGTGGAGATTTATTAGCCATGTTGACGGGGCTATGAATTCCCTACAAGTCGCGGCGGAATGGAATTGGGTGGCCCGGGATCGTACTCGAACCCGGGTGGACGGGGGCCGAGGCTTCTCTCCCCGGGTTCGGCGAACCGAGCCCGGGCCACCCACCGCTGTCATCGTGGGCTACCGGCCCCCGCGCCTGTGGCATCCCGCCACAGCCACCCGGCCGTCTCTTGTGAAACAGACTTCCGACTCAGGACGCTAAGTCGTGTCAACGGATCGAGCGAGATTTCGGACGAGGTCGCATCCTTGGGACAGCCGACCAATGCCGAGGAGATCAACCTTGCCGTCGGCAGCGACGAGCGAATGCAAGACTGGCGTTTCTGCTCACCTCGTCGATCTTCCCTTCCCCGTAATGCCACTCGATAGCAGGTTCCAACAGATCCTCGCTTGGCCATAGGTTTGGATATGGCAATTGATCGTTGTAAGGCAAGACGAACTCGCGGGCGATCCTTTCCATTGCTCCGACATCGGCATCCGAGAACCCGCGACGTCGAAGCTCTTCTCTGCGTCGGTCGAAGAAGAAGTCCGGGGGCGGCGGACCGCCGAAGTCGTCCAACTGCACGAGTATCAGCCGCCAGTTTGACTCGGCGTCGAGAGGCTGATTCCGGAGGAATTCGATTCGCTCCTTTTCGTGTGCTTCGCGAGCTTCGTCAGGCTGCGGGTTGTAGAATTCCCAATCAGTCCCCATACAGTTCTACTCCCATGAGAAGCAACGTCCGCCTCGCGCGTCATGCTGGACCAGACCGCCGTCATCGTGGGCTACGGCCACCGCGCCTGTGGCATCCTGCCACAGCCATCCAGCCGCCTTCACAGATCCCGAGACCGATCTCGCCCGCGCTACCGCGGCCGCCGGCCGAGGGCGAGCTTCTTCATGAGGGCCTCGTCCCCCGGGAACACGAATGCCTTCTTCCCGCGCTTCAGCCCTTCACCGAACTCGGCGTTGAAATGCGGGCCCTTGACGGGATCGAAGTCGAGGCGCAGCCGCCAGTACGGCTTGTCGGCCGCGCTGACGCCGACCTCTTGCCCAGCCAGGACGCCGAGGCGGCCGATCTCGATCTTGCGGTACGGGCCGAAAACGACGCCCCGCGATTCCAGCCAGGCGACGGCCGCGTTCCGGGCCTGATCGATCGAGATGAAGCGTTCGATTTCTTCCATCACTCCTCCTCTCCACGCGCTGACGATTCGACATGGATTCAAAGACGCCGAAATACCAACCAGCGCGACGCGCCAGCGAGGGGAACGCCCGGTGATGCTCTCGGCGGTCGTGGCGATCCACGCATTTCGATCCCTCGCTTGCGCGTCGGGCTGGTAAGAGAATCTCCAGGCGTCGCCCAAGTCGGACTCGTGGCTGGAACGCGGCGGGCCGCCAACTCTACGCCAGGACCTCCTCGACCACCTTGCCGTGGACGTCGGTGAGGCGGTAGTAGCGGCCCTGGTGCTTGAAGGTCAGGCGCTCGTGGTCGATTCCCAGAAGCCTGAGGATCGTGGCGTGGAAGTCGTGGACGTGGACCGGGTCCTCGGACACGTTGTAGCCGAAGTCGTCGGTCGAGCCGAACGTGAAGCCCGGCTTGATCCCGCCGCCGGCGGCCCAGACGGTGAAGCAGCGGGGGTGATGGTCGCGGCCGTAGTCGGTGGGGGTCAGCTTGCCCTGGCTGTAGTTCGTCCGGCCGAACTCGCCCCCCCAGAGGACCAGGGTGTCGTCGAGCATCCCGCGCTGCTTGAGGTCGCGGATCAAGGCGGCGCAGCCGTGGTCGGTCTCCCTGGTCAACTGGCGGATTCCGCCGGGCAGGCCGCCATGGTGGTCCCAGCCGGGGTGGTAGAGCTGGATGAACCGCACCCCGCGCTCGGCCAGGCGGCGGGCCAGCAGGCAGTTGGCGGCGAAGCTGCCGGGGTTCCGCGCGTCGGGCCCGTAAAGGTCGTAGATATGTTCCGGTTCGCTGGCGATCCCGGCGACCTCGGGGATCGAGCTTTGCATCCGGTACGCCATCTCGTACTGGGCGATCCGCGCGTCGACGGCCGGGTCGAGCGCGGCCTCGTACTCGATCTGGTGCAGCTCGCGGAGCCGGTCGAGCATCTTCCGCCGCGATCCGTCCGAGACCCCCGGCGGGTTCTCAAGATAGAGCACCGGCGAGGCCCCCGCGCGGAACTGGACCCCCTGGTGGATCGAGGGGAGGAAGCCGTTGCCCCAGAGCCGAGAGTACAGCGGTTGGTCGACGGGCCGCTTGCTGATCAGGACGCAGAACGTCGGCAGGTTCTGGTTGGCCGACCCCAG
>CALCIC010000663.1 GCA_937907405.1 uncultured Isosphaeraceae bacterium
ACGCGATGGAGCAGAACCGCGAGGTCTTCGCCGTCCCCGGCCCGGTCGACAGCCTGGCCAGCCGGGGCTGCCATCGCCTGATCCGCGACGGCGCGCGGCTCGTCGAGACCGTCGACGACGTCCTCGAAGAACTCGGCCCCCTGGTCCGCGAGGTCCGCCCCGCCCCCGACGAGCCGGCCGTCCGCCACCCCGCCGAACTCGGCCTCACCGATCAGGAACGGTCGCTGCTCGGCCACCTCGACGACGCCCCCAGCGGCGTCGACGTCCTGATCGTCCGCACCGGGCTTACCGCCTCGCAGGTCATGGCCACGCTCAGCGTCCTGGAACTGAAACGGATGGTCAAACGCCTCCCCGGCCACCAGTTCGTCCGGGCCTGAGCGACGGAGGTCAACCCCCGTCCACCGCCCCTGCAAGGTGATCCCCCAGCCAGTTCACGACGTCCTCGACCACCTTCTCGCGGCCGACCTCGTTGAGCGGCTCGTGGAGCATCTTCGGGTAGAGGATCAGCGTCTTGTCTTCCTGCCCGAGCCGATTGAAGAATTCCCGGCTGAACTGCGGGTCGATCAGCGGGTCCTGGCCCCCCAGCAGCATCAAGAGCGGCGGACGCAGCCCGGCCGCGTTGGCGAGCAGCCACTCGCCGCCGGCGACCATGCCGAAGAACAACGGCGGGCTGATCCGGTCGTGTCGGAGCGCATCGAGCCTGAAGCCGGCCCGGACCTCGGCGTCGCTGGTCAAGACGCTGGAAGGCGTGTAAGCCTGGAGCGTGATCCAGGGGGCGAACCGCATCAGCAACTTGCCGATCCAGATCTTGGCCGGGGGGATCGGCATCGCGATCTTGAGCGACGGATTCGAGACGATCACCCCCGCCACCTTGTCGCCGTGCGCAATCGCGAACCGGAGCGCCACCTGGCCGCCGTTCGAATGCCCGAGCAGGAAGATCGGCCGATCTGGAAACCGCCCCCGAGCCCACGCGACGACCGCATGAAGGTCCTCGACGAGGTCTTCATAACGCCGGACGACGCCGCGACGGCCCGGACTGCGGCCGTGGCCGTGGAAGTCGGGCGCGATCACGTCGAGTTCAAGGGCGCCGCCGATCGCCTCGGCCGCCTCGGCGTACGCGCCGCCGTGCTCGCCGAACCCGTGCGCGATGATGACGACCCCGCGCGGTCGGAGCTGACGCCACCACCGAGCCTTGAGCCGACGTTTCCCCGACACGCTTACCGATAGGTCGTCCACGCGGTCCTCGGTCGTCGGCATCCGTTGCCTCGACTTCCTCTTGAACTTCGAAACAAGTGGAAGGGCCTGCGCGGAGTCTAGCAGAGCCCCCCACATCCGATCGAGATCAATCCGCGCGCCCCTGGACCAAACCCCGGGCGCGCGGACCGCTCATATCCCCTACAGTCTCCCCAATCCGCATTGTTTCACACAAAATGGTCCACCCCCTCCCGGATTGGTGAAACGACCACGTCAAGTTTGCGGATCACCTTTATGAAAGCTCGATCCCTTTCCAGAGCCAGCGATCAGAACTCGAAGGACAGCCCGAAGCGCCAGCGACTGCATTCCCCCCCACGCGTGGCCATCGTGCCGAGAGCCGCGCAATCCCCAAAACCGCTCTCATCCAACGACCGGAGACCGCACCCATG
>CALCIC010000664.1 GCA_937907405.1 uncultured Isosphaeraceae bacterium
CGTCCTGGGGGCGTCGACTTCCATCGCCCAGTGGACCAGGTCGACGAGGTGGCAGCAGAAGTCGGTGAGCATGCCGCCGCCGTAGTCCCAGTACCATCGCCAGTCGAAGATGAATCGATTGGGGTTGAACGGGCGGTCGGGGGCGGGGCCGAGCCAGAAGTTGTAATCGAGGCCCGCCGGAACCGGCGCGTCGGCCGGCGAGCCCAGGCCGGATCGGTCGGCGGCCATCCAGACGCGGGTCTTGCTGATCTTGCCCAACACGCCCGAGCGGACGATCTCGACCACCCGATGGTAGTTCTCCCCCGCGTGGATCAGGTTGCCCATCTGGGTGACCCGTTTGGCCTTCTCGGCGGCCGTGACGACGGCCCGGCCCTCGGCCACCCGATGCGTCAGCGGCTTCTCGCAGTAGACGTCCTTGCCGGCCTGACAGGCCAGGATCGTGGGGATCGCGTGCCAGTGGTCGGGGGTTGCGATCACGACCGCGTCGACGTCCTTTCGGTCGAGGACCTTGCGGAAATCGCCGTAGGTCTCGGGCGCGCCTCCGGCCGCCGACTTGGCCCGCAGAACGTGGGGCTCGTAGACGTCGCAGACCGCGGCGACCCGGACGTCGGGCATCGCCTTGAAGATGTTCAAGAGCCCCGTCCCCATCCCCCCCACGCCGATGAAGCCCAGCGTGATCGACTCGTTGGGCGAACCGCTCGGCTTCGCCGGGGAGGTCTCGTCGTCCCCCCGCCCCCACGCTCGAGCCCCCGTCGCGGCCGTCGCCGCCCCCATCGCCGAAGCCGCCAGCAATTCGCGCCTGGTCAATCGTCCGGTCATGCATCAAGCTCCTCAAGAACCGCGATTCAACGATCGTTCAACATGCTTGGTAACAGACGGACGGGCGAATCTCAAGGACGCAACCGGTTTCGGCCCGGCGACGCGAGCCGATCAGAAGTACCTCGGCACGCCGGAGTCGACCTCGATCGACCAGGCGTCGACTCCTCCCTTGAGGTTGACGATCGGTCCCATCCCCTGATCGGCGAGCCAGCGGGCGACGGCCATCGACCGCACCCCGTGGTGGCAGTAGACGACCACCGGGCCCCCCGCGACCGCGACCGCCTGGCGGATTTCATCCACCCGGGCGGCGACCTCCCGCATCGGCACGAACAGGTCGACGACCCCCTCGGGGACGGGGATCGCCGCGAAGGATCGTTCGGCCGGCTCGCGGACGTCCAGCATCGTCAGGGGCGCGCCGGCGGCCAACTGGTCGCGGATCGCTCGCGCGGCCAGTTCGCTCGGGTTTTCCAAGGGCTCCGGTTCGGTCGGCATCGCGGCCCTCCTCAAGCTTGGGCGCGATCAGCCGGCGAACTGCGAGAGCAGGAACGGCAGGTCGAGCTCGGGATAGACCGGATACGAGCCGAGGAGCTTCTCGACCCGGTCGCGGGCGTTCTTCTCGACGGTCGGGTCGAGGGTGTACTTGGTCTTGTCCTTGCCGCCGGACTTCGATACGCCGGGGACGATGTGGGTGAGGACGTCGTGGACGACCTCGGCGATCTCGGTCATCTCGGCGGCGCCCATGCCCAGCGTCGTGACGGCGGGGGTGCCGAACCGCAGGCCGCTGGTG
>CALCIC010000665.1 GCA_937907405.1 uncultured Isosphaeraceae bacterium
GCTCGCGTCACCGACCTTTAATGTCTGCGTGCAACACGATTGCAAATCGCTCTAGCTGTAGCATCTCGTCCTGGTCGCTCTGGCAAGCGCCGTCGCACGGCGGCCTTGGCGTCGACCGAGGCGGACTTCCATCCCGACCGGCAGGGCCGAGAGCGGGCGATCTTACTTTTCGGGAGGGAAGACGACCCTCCAATCCCGCTTCATGTCCACGACGGTCCAGCCCCGAGCGGGGGCCTCGTCCAGCGCCCGGGCCAGGCGGCCGACGGTTGAGTCGCGGTCGTAGGCGTACTCGCGGTCGGCGTCGGTGTGGTGGACGACGAGGCCGAACCGAGGGCCCGACCCCGAGGTGACGTAGCGGAGCATCTCGTAGTCGCCGTCGGAGTTGCCGAACGCCGCGATCGGCCGTTGCCCGATGAATTTCCCGATGCCGACCGGCTTGCCGGCATGATCGTCGATGAAATCGACCTCGGGCAATCGCATGAGCACCGGCGTCTCGCCGCGAAGTTCGTACCTTGTCCGGACCGTGCTGCCGACGACCTGGCTCGGCGGGAGGCCGTAGACCGGCTCGGCCCAGACCCGCATGAACTCGACGCCCCCTCCCGAGACGATGAACGTCTTGAACCCGTTCGCCCGCAGGTAGGCGAGGAGTTCAAGCATGGGTTGATAGACGCACCGCGTGTAGAGCCGCTTGAAACGCGGATGCTCGGCCCTGGCGATCCAGTCGCGGACGAGCCCGGCGAACTCGTCGCTCGTCATGCCGGCGTGGGTGGCGGTGACGACGTCGACCAGGCCCTCCTGCCCCACGTCGGCCAGGGCCGCGCGGTCCCCCTCGAGCAGGGCCTTGAAGGGTTGCAGTCGCTTCCATTCGGGATGGTCCGGGGCCATCGCGCGGATGCGGTCGCGGATGAAGACCGCCTGGACGTACATGGGCTGTTCGCACCACAGCGTGCCGTCGTTGTCGAAGACCGCGACGCGGTCGGGGACGGGCACGAAGTCGGAAGACTTCTCCTCCGTGACCCGGGCGACGAACCCGAGGACGGCCTTCCTGGACGCCACGTCGTTCCAGGACGGCAATGGATCGTCCGCGGCGCGGGCGGCGGTCGTGACGGCCGCGACCAGGACGACGACCAGGCCCCCCAGGGACTTGAAGTCGGCTCGCATGCAAGACCCCTTCGCTGGAAAACGGGGAGCGTCGGCCGAGACTCGCCGGGGTCGTCGGCCGCCGCTCTGAAGAAGCATCGGGAAGAGGATTCGCCTGGCCGGGGCGGCTCGGCCAGGGCCTCGCGGTTCTCGATTACGACACCTGATCCATCGTCACCGCGGCCTTGGCGTCGACCGAGGCGCGGACGAGGAGGCAGGAGAGGACCGCGGCGCGGCCGTGGTCGACGGTGCAGACGGGTTCGCTCCGGGTCTTGACCGAGTTGACGAACGCCCGAAGCGCCAGCAGCGTGTTGTTGGTCTGGGGGCCGCCCAGGATCTGGTCGGGCTTCTTCTGGTCGGGGCGGTAGGAGAACGTTCCCGAATTGAAGTCGACGCCCCCCTTGAGGCCGGTCAGCCGGGTGTATTCCTCGTTGAACTTGTTGGGCGAGACCCAGCTATGAATGATGTTCACGAACACGCCGCCGGGGTACTCGACGACGCCCGAGTAGTAGTCGTGGACGTCGCGGTCGGGCTGCTTGTCGCGGAACAGGTCGTCGCGGCCCATGGCCATCGCCCGCACGGGCTGGGCGTTCACGGCCCAGTTGAGCACGTCCCAGTTGTGCACCGCCTGTTCGACGATCCAGTCGCCCGAGTGCTTCCGTTGGCCGAACCAGCCGTACAGCGGCCCCCACGAGTTCGACCAGAGGATGCGGCCCTCGACGAGGTCGCCGATCTCGCCCCGATGCACGGCGGCGATCGGCTCGATGAAGTGGGGGTCGGCCCGGCGCTGGTGGCCGATCTGGACGATCTGCTTGCTCTCGCGCGCGGCCTTGGCCACGGCGTCGAGGTCGGCCCGCGTCAGGCACATCGGCTTCTCGCCGTAGAGGTCCTTCCCGGCCGCGATCATATCGAGATAGCAGCGCGCGTGCTGGTCGCAGGGGATGGCGGCGACGATCGCGTCGAGGCCGTCCATCTTGAGCAGTTCCTTCCACGTGCCGTCGGTGGTCCCCTCCGGGCGCTTCCGGCCGGCGGCTTCGACGGTCTTGAGCCCGCGCTCCAGGTGCTCGGCGTCGACGTCGCAGACGGCGCGGATTTCCACGCCGGGGACCTGCAAGAGGTTTTGAAGCAGGGCCGAGCCCCGATTGCCCACGCCGATCAGGCCGACGCCC
>CALCIC010000666.1 GCA_937907405.1 uncultured Isosphaeraceae bacterium
AGCCTCGGCGGCGCCACCGGCGGCTCGCCGGGCGCCCCCGCCGGGGGCGCGGCGATCCGCTTGCCGCCGATCTTCTGGAGCAGGTCCATCGTCCGCCGAGCCGCTTCCATCCCCTTCCGCCGCCGGGCCGGGTCGTCGACCGCCCACTCGAAGAAGTCGATCGCGCTCTCCACCTGGATGCCGGCGTCGCGGAACCGTTTGCCCAGATCCGCCAGCGACCCCCCCTCGTCCTTGTACCGGTTCAACTCGTCGAGCCAGGGTTCCATGCCCTGGTAGCCCGCCCTGGCGGCGATGTCGATGATCTCGACGATCGGCAGCTTCTGCCCCCGGATGGTGCTGGTGTTCAGACCGATCGTGAACGCCCCCGACCGCGCGGCGCCCTCCCCTTTTGCAAGGGCCGCATTCGACGCCCCCGCCAACGCCGCGAAGGCCGCCGCGCCGCAACCGGCCAGCGCCCCCCTCCGATGAACCACCGGCCCCATCCCTCCCCCTTCGCCGTTCCCGCGCATGCTTTCGTCCCCAAACCCCGTTCCCCGATCAGGTCGTCAAGGCCGTGCAGAATAACGTCGAACTCTGCAACGTGAAAATTCGGAATATTCCACCAAGAAGGACGCGGGGGACGCGGAGTAGGGAGAGAGTAGGAACCGGTGAGAAGAGACTCAAGAATTCCTGATTGGTCTCTCTTCACTCCTCCCCTCTTTCTATCCCTTTCCCTCCTCCGCGTCCCCCGCGTCCTCCGTGTTGGAATTCTTCTTCCGACAGGCGGGGCCGATGCGTCCTCAGTTTGCTCCATTTTCGGTCCAGGCGTCGAGGTCGCCGGCGAGGTCCTGGCGGGCGGTCTCGATGCATTCGCCGATCCGATCCTGGATCAGCGCGGTGATCGCCCTGGCGTCGAGCCCTTCCAGGTCGGCCGGGTGAATCGGTGGGCCGTAGTGGATGCGAATCGGCCTGGGGACCGGCAGCAGCCGACCTCGGGGCCACGATCGGAACGTGCCGGCGATGCCGGCCGGGACCACGGGGACTCCCGCTCGACTGACCAGAAGCGCGATTCCCGGCTTGAGCGGAGCGAGCTCGCCGTCGCCGCTGCGGGTTCCTTCGGGGAAGAGGGTGACGATCCCCCCGGCGCGGAGCCGCTTGAGGGTCTCCTTCATGCCCGACGCCCCCATCCCCTCGCGCTGGATCGGAAACCCGCCCAGCGATCGGATGAACGGGCCGAGGACGGGGACGAACAGCGTCGATCTTGCGACGTAGTTGAGCGGGCGCTCGACGCCGAACCCGAGCAAGAAGACGTCGAGGTAGCTGAGGTGGTTCGAGACCAGCATCACCCCGCCGGACGCCGGAATGTTCCGCCGACCGGTCGCCCGCCAACCGCCGATCGTCGCGGCGACCGTCGCGATCAGCAATCGGACCGCCCGATACCAGAACAGACCGCCCGCCGATCGGTCGAGTCCGTCCTTTTTCCTGGTGCGAGGCGCTCGCGCCGGAGGGGACGATTCGGGTTCCGAGACGACGGGCGGATCCACGTCCACGATGATTACGCTCCCAGAATGATCGCCCCTCTCCCCCCGGGAGAGGGTGGCCGGGACGGCCGGGTGAGGGTCGCCGGATTTCGGGGTCCGCTTCGCGAGGACGCAGCACCCCGGTCGGCCCGACGACCCTCATCCAGCCTGCGGCCACCTTCTCCCGGGGGGGAGAAGGATGCTTGGCGACGCCTTGCGAGGAGACCCAAATCCCGGCCGAACACCACTGGGGAGAAAGGAGGATCGAGGTCCATCGGTTTCCATTATGGGCGCGCGGCGACCTTCTGGAACAGGAGGTCGACCACCTCGTCGACGCTGAGCCGGGTGGTGTCGACGACCTCGGCGTCGTCGGCCGGTTTCATGGGGGCGATCGCTCGGGCGGCGTCCTGGGCGTCGCGCCGGGTTTGATCGGCGAGGACCGTCTCGAAATCGACGACCGCGCCGCTCGATTGCAGCTCGGCGAGGCGGCGCCGCGCCCGGTGCTCGTCGGCGGCGGTGACGAAGAACTTGCGGTGGGCGTCGGGGAAGACGATCGTCCCCTGATCGCGACCTTCGGTCACGGTGTCGGCCGTGCCGGCGAACGCGCGCTGCCAGGCCACGAGCCGACTCCGGACCTCCACGCAGTCGGCGGCGAACCTCGTCGCCTGTGTGACGGCCGCATCGCGGATCGCGCGCGACACGTCCTCGCCCCCCAGGAGGACGCGGCCGGGGGGCAATTCGACCCGGAGATCGGCGGTCAGGCGGTCGAGGGCCAGGGCGTCGGCCAGGTCGACGCCGGCCCGGAGCGCGGCGAGCGCGACCGCTCGGTACATCGCGCCGGTGTCGAGGAACCGCCAGCCCAGCCGATCCGCCAGCAGCCGGGCGACGGTGCTCTTGCCGGCGCCGGCGGGTCCGTCGATGGTCACCACGCGGAACCCGGCGCGCCGTCCCTCGGCGAACTCAGCGGCCAACGTCGTCGCCGCCCGCGCGGTTCGGGAGCCGCTTGCGGCCGCTGAAGCCCGCTTCCATCTCGTGCCAGAACGCCACCTGGGGCTCTCCCAGCCGCCAGCACAGGTAGACCTCGCGGTCGTCCATCAGGCTGGGGAAGTCGCACAGGCCGTCCTCGCTTTTCAGCTCGACCCCCAGCTTCTTCAACTCGTCGATGTACTCGCGAAGCCGGTCCTCCTGAGCCTCGAGTTCCGAGTGGGTCTGCGAAAGCTCCTCGGAGTACAGGTCGTCGGCGTCGTGCTTCCGTTCGCTCATGACGCGCGACAGTCTCCCCTGCAACTCCTCGACCTGTTCGTAATGGCGGACGATGTCGCCGACGATCGCCTTAACCAGCGGAAGCGCCCGATTGGCTTCCTCGACGCTGTAATACTTCCTCTTGGGTTCCAGAAGAGGATTCGCGGTGGCCATGGGTACGTCCTCGCAACGGATGAATGATGGCGATGAAGGCGGTGCGGCCGAGGAGTCGCGCGGGACTTCGATTCCGATGCAAAGGAGTCGGCGCGACGACGCGACGACCTGAACATCGATCACCACCGTCCCGTCGAATTCGTCCCCTCCGGCTCGTCGATCAAGAAGAACTGATGGAATCGTTTCATCAGCACTCCGTCTTCGGTCCCGTCCCGGCGAGCATCCCTGTTCTACAAATTCATTATAGAACGCCGACCTATCCCAGCAAGTATCCTAGGAACGCGGATCTTCGGCGTTTTCGACCCTCGCCCGGTTCCGAAGCCGTTCGAGCCGGCTTTCCACCTCGGACAAGGGCGCGGTGTTGAACAGATCGCCGGCCGCGCACCAGGCGCGACGGGCCACGCCGACGCCGTATTCCAGATCCTTCAGCCCGGCGACCGAGTGCGCGTCGGGGTTGACCACGATCGTCACCCCCTTCTTACGAGCCCGACGGCAATGTGTGGCGTCCAGGTCGAGACGGTACGGGCTGGCGTTGATCTCAATCATCACATCATGCTTCGCGGCGGCGTCGATCACGGCGTCGAGGTCGACCTCGTACGCCGCGCGCGACAGCAGCAGCCGGCCGGTCGCGTGCCCCAGCATCGTGACGTAAGGGTTCGAGATCGCCTTGACGATCCGCGCGGTCATTTCGTCGCGGGGCATCTTGAACCGCGAATGCACGCTGGCCACGACGTAGTCGAAACCGGCCAGCACCTCGTCGGGGAAGTCGAGCGAGCCGTCGGCGAGGACGTCGCACTCGGTCCCCTTGAACAGCCGGAACCCGGGGCCGAACTTCTTGTTCAATGCGTCGATCGCCTTCCACTGCTCATGCACCCGCTCGATCGACAGCCCCCGCGCCATCGCCAGCGACCGCGAGTGGTCGGCGATCCCCAGGTACTCAAGCCCCAGCGCCCGGGCGCCCTCGGCCATCTCTTCGAGGGTCGCCTCGCCGTCGGACCAGTCGGAGTGGCAGTGGAACGTGCCGGTCAGGTCGGCCGGCTCGACGAGCTTGGGGATCTTCCCCTTCTCGGCCGCGTCGATCTCGCCCGAATCCTCGCGCAATTCGGGGGGGATGTATTGCAGGTCGAGCGCCTTGAAGACGTCGGCCTCGGAGTCGCAGGCGACCGACTTCGACTCGCCGGCCAGGGCGTACTCGTTGAGCGACAGCCCCCGCGCCAGCGCCCGCTTCCGAACGGCGATGTTGTGGGCCTTCGACCCGGTGAAGTAATGGAGCGCGAAGGCGAACTGGTCGTCCTGGACGCCTCGAACGTCGCACTGGACGAGCTGGCCCGACTTGAAGCCGGGAATCAAGACGCTCGCCTTGGTCGGCCCGTGGCCGAGGATCTTGGCGACCTGGGGCAAGGCGACGAAGTCGTCGAGCACCGGGCCGGGCTCGCGCGAGCTGAACAGGACGTCGAGGTCGCCGATCGTCTCGGCCCGTCGCCGCAAGCTGCCGCACGGCTCGGCCCGAATCACCCCGGGATGATCGCGGATCGTCGCCAGGATCGGCCCGACCAGGGCGAGCGCGTGATGCTGGAGGATCCGGCCGCCGGCGGTCTCGACGAAGCTGATCCCTTCCAGGATGTTGGCCTCGGTCTTGGCGCCGAACCCCTTGAGCCTGGCGATCTTCCCCGCCTCGCCCGCCGCGCGGAGGTCGGCGAGGCTCTCGATCTTGAGTTCGTCGTGCAGCGCCTTGATCTTCTTGGGGCCGATCCCGGAGATCCGCAACAGGGCCAGCAGCCCCGGCGGCGTCTCTGCCCGCAGCTTGTCGTAGGCCGGCAGTTGCCCGGTGGTCGCAAGCTGGACGATCTTCGAGTACAACGTCTCGCCGATCCCCTGCACCCCGGCGAGACTGCCGTCGGCGATCATCTCGGTGAGATCCGCCGGAAGCCCCTTGAGCGTCTGCGCCGCGTTGTGGTACGCGCGGCAGCGGAAGGGGTTCTCCCCCTGGATCTCCAGGATCGTCCCCATGTCGTCGAGCACCTGAGCGATCCGCGCGGTTTCCATCGACGTGTCCTCTCTCGACCCCAATCCGATCATCAGCCCGAGCCTGTCCGCGACGGAATCGAAACCCGAATCTTATGGCTCTATTGTAACGAGGAAAACCTACGGGAGAGCTCGGTGCCGCGCACCCTCGCCTTCCCTGAGAAGCGCTGTATTCGACGAGATCCTTGGATGGCTGTGGCGGAGCGTAGCGAGAACATAGATATGGACACCGTGGTCTCTCCATCTATGGCATTCCGCCACAGCCTCTCAGATTTACCTTCACCCGCCAGAGCGTCTCGTGGATGCTCATCGGCTCAGGGCTGAGATCCGGCGATCGAGAGCAAAGGCGAAACGGTCGGCGTCGTACCCGGGGATGCGGGACTCGACATAGATCTTTGCGACGACGTTGGCGCGTCGGAAGAAGATCCTGCCCGGCATCGTCCACTTGCCGACCTGATTGCCCACGCAGGCTGCGTCGCCGAGACCACCGGGATGGGCGTCGACCTCTCCCGCCGCAACCCTCGCCTCCAGCGCTCCCCATTGAGCTTCGCAGGTGGACACGTCGGCGAACATGAACACATCGACGAAGCAGGACGGCGCGTCGGGTCCGCCCGCGCGGGGCGAGAGGTCGGCCTCGCAGAGCCGCACGATTCGGTGCGATCTCAACAGATCGGGCAGGTCCTGCAGCGGCTTACGGTGCACGATCGCCAGGGCGCTCATTTCATGCATCCGCCACTCCGACAAAGGAGCGTCGACCGACTCGACGAGCGCGAAATACTTCGCGAGCCAGTCGGGCGCGGGTAGGATCCCCGAGATCAGTTCGCACATCGACCCGCGGTAGATCGGCCGGTCGTCGACTGGAGAAGCTCCGACCGCGGCGGCGACCGCCGGGCCGAGTAGGGTCAGCCCCAGGAAGTCGCGACGGCTAGGATGATCGATCTCGCTCATGCTATTCGGACTCCTTCGTCAGCCGCTGTGTAAGTCGTGGTATTAGACACTGAAGACGCGCACTGGGGCGTCAGGTTCGCAAGCCATCGAAACCCGACCGGCCGACCCGAGCCATTTTCTCGACCCGCCCTGGACCTTCGGCGCCTTAAGGCGATCGGCTGGTGGAATTCCACCCATGGCATAGAGCGGTTGACACATGAGTCGATGATCGAAGTTCGACGCGGTATCGGTTTCCCCTTTTGGAGTGCGGGAGCTTGCTCCCGCATGGGCCGCGTGTTCCGCGCGGCGGCAAGCCGCCGCACTCCACATGGGACGTGGGACCGGCGTCACGCAGGCGGACCCCCTTCTCCCGCAAGGCTGACGCCCCGGCGCTTTTTGATTGAGGAACTACCGCCGGCGAGTCCGGATTCAGAATATCAGCCCGACGCGCGAGCGAGGGTTCAACATGCGTGGGCGCTGCAACGAACCCCGTGGACGTCCCAGGCGAACCCTCGCTCGCGCGTCGGGCTGACGATCAAAGAACCCTCGCTCGCGCGTCGGGCTGATAATCCCATCCCGGCGTCGCCGCCGACGGCGTCATGATCCAAAGCGTCGGGTCGTCAGGC
>CALCIC010000667.1 GCA_937907405.1 uncultured Isosphaeraceae bacterium
GCCAGCGTCGGCGCGGGGGGGATACCGTCGGGGAGCTTCGTGACCATGCCGTTGATCTTCGCCGCCGTCCGGCTCCCCATCGACAAGATCCCGATCCTCTTGACGGTCGACTGGTTCCTCGACCGCTGCCGGACCACCTCGAACGTGCTCGGCGACATGACCGTCGCCGTGTTGCTCGACCGCTTCGCCCCGCCGAAAGAGGCGGAGCGGGCGGCCGAGGGGGCGGCTTCGGCGGTTTCCTGACTCCGCGTCGAAACCTCAGCGCGGACCGTTCCTCAACTGGAGGGCGCGCTGGAGGAGGGCCGGGTCGATCTTCAGCTTCTTGGCTGGTTTCACGGCCTCGGAAGCCGGCTCGTCGTCTTCACCGGCCTCGACCGCGGCGGCGGCCTGGTCGGCCGCGGGGAGGACGGGAAGGCCCTTGGCGTCCGCGGACGCCGTCGCGGGGGAAGGCGCGGAGCGATTCACGGTTTCAGGCGCGGCCTTGGGGCGGGGGATGGACGGGGAGGGCTGACCGTCCCCTGGCGGGAGCTTGGGCCTCACCCCCGAGACGGCGAACGGGATCGGGTACTGGCTGGGGTCGGCGTCGGCGTCGGCGTTGAATCCCCGGCCGGGCTCGTACCGCATCGGCGGGAGCGACTTCTCGATGACGTTCTGGACCGGTCCGCCGACGGCCGGCCCGCCGTACACCGGCTCGACCTCCACGGTCCCCTGGCTGATTCGGGTCCTGCCGACGGCGAAGTCCTCGGTTCGGCGACCGGACTCGGCGGAGGCGGAAGGGAGCGCGGCGGTCGCGGGGGGCTGGACGCGTAGGTTGTTCACCCAGGCGGCCAGGATGCGGTACGCCTGGTCGTTCGACCCCGCGAAGATCGGCCGGGTGTTGCTGCCCTGGCCGTGCGGTCGGAGCGAACTGGCGAGCAATTCGCTGCGTCCGGGGTTGGCGCGGTCGACGATTCGGAGCACGGCGTCGAGGTTGGCGCGAAGGGTGTCGGGCGTGCGCTCCGCGCGGGTCTTGAACCCGATCAGATGGAAGTCTCCCTCGTATCGATCGTTGTGGCACTTGGCGCAGTAGGTCTGAAGCACCGGATGGACGTACTTCTGAAATTCGCTCGCTCGTTTCAAGGCGGCGCCGGGGGGCAGATCGAAGACGACCGGCAGATCGCCGACCCCCAGGCCGCGGCGGGCGCCCTGGACCACCGCGCTGTCGAGCGTCGCGGGACGCCCCGCGGGCGCCGCCTCGACCACCTCGGCGCCGGTCTGCTGGACCGCCGCGTCACGCTGATGATTCATCGCCACTCGCGTTTCGGTCATCTTGATCGACGCGACCATCGCCTTGGCCTGGCCGTGTTTGGGGTCGATCGCCAGGATGTTCTTGAGATGCCCCTCGGCCTCGGCGATCAGGTCCTTCGACATGCACCACTGCGCCAGCTTCAACTGCTCGTCCATGTCCCCCTCGGGGACCTGGTCGCACTTGTACTGATGGAGTTCCTGGATCGAGTCGAACGCCCGCACGACCTTGCGTTCGGGGAACCGCATCACCCCCGCGGGCTGGGTGATGGTGATCTTGCCGTCGTCTTCCGAGTCTGAGATCACTCCGCTGATGATTCGGCCGTCGTTGAGCAAGACGAGTTTCGGGCCGTGGTCGCCGGCCGGTTGGGCGACGGGTGGTTCGCCAGCCTCGCCCGGCTCGTTGGCGGCTTGCGACTCCCAGCCCGCGAATCCCAGCACGGAAACCGCGGCGAACACGAGCGTACGATGAGACCTAGTCATAAGCCGCCGGTCCTATTCATCCCGTCGCCGGAAGTGGAATTACCCCGTCGACGAGCCAAGAAATTGATGGAAGTGGTGGCGGGACGTTAGCCAAGGCCCTAAAATCCGTCAAGGCGAACCCGGGTCGCGGTCCGGGGCCGGAGGGGCCGCGCGTCGATCGCTTCTTCTCTCGTTTTCCGGGCCGATTTTCGAGGAATCATGACGACGCCGAACCCATCAACGCTGCTGCAAGGTCTGGTCGGTCAGGTCGTGGTGGTCGACCTGGCCTCGACGTACGTCTGCCTCGGGACGCTCGTCGGTTTCGACGAATGGTTCCTGGAACTCCGAGACGTCGACCTCCACGACTTCCGCTACGGCTCGGCGACCCGCGAAGTCTACGTCTACGAGTCGGCCACTCTGGGAATCCGGCGCAACCGCGAGCGGCTCTTGCTCCGGCTCGACGGCGTCGTCGCGGTCTCTCGGCTGGACGAGGTCGCGACGTCCTGAGCGGACGGCGGAAGGTTGCGTTAATTTTTTTTCATAATCCGGTTGACGTCGCGACCTCGGAGAGATTAATCACTAGAACTACATCGCCCAGCAAATTGTGAAAGAGAGCGTCTTCGCGACGGTATCCTTTGCGTTGCTCACGGCCCTCGCGGGCTGACGCCCCGACACTTTTTGGAGGAGCCGAATTCCCTTCTCCCCTTGCGGGGTCGGGCCGGGACGGCCGGATGAGGCGTGGATCGTAATAGGACTTGTTCCGCGATCGACGCCCCCTCTCCGCCCCTTCGGGGCGCCTTCTCCCGCGAGGGGAGAAGGAATGCTTGCGTCATCAACATTTGACGGCCGTCCACCACCCGAATGGAAATCGCTCTAGCGTCCTGGGTCGGAAGTTCGCGGCATTCAATCCGTCCAGCTGCCTTCTGTCATGAGATGAACCTCCGGCCCGCCACACCAGAGGGTGAGGATACGTTTCTCTCCGGAGATCGCTGATCCATGACAAGCGTCATCATTCTGATGGCCGGACTATCCGCGATGCTCGCGGACGGTTCCAAATCCGATGCAAGTCTCGAGGAGCGCTGGCGCCGCGAGTATCCGAGCGCGGCGGCGGAATGGGAGGAGGCGGCTCGACATGTTTGGGCGAAGGGCGAAACTTCGTTTCGCTTCAAAAGTGGAGACATATTGATCGCCAAGGACTTGCACGTCGCCGCGTCAGGGGACAAAAAACTGAGCGTACGGGACCAGCGGAGCAGTGTGAGCCGGGAAAAACCCAACGCTCCGGGCCGGCCGCTGGGAGCCGTCGTCCAGTGTGAAACGGAGGAATACAAGTTCACAATTACGAAAGCCGTCGGCGCGACGGATTTCCTCATCGAGGATTATCGGCCGCGCGAAGACGTTGAAGCGGACGTGCTTTTCCAGATGCAGTTCGAGAGATACACGAAGAACGCGACGGTTTTCCGCGGAACGTCCATTTTGGAGCGAATGCGCGCCCCATCGTTCGTGCTGAAATCGATCGCCGCCTCGGAACAGGACGGCGACGAACTGGTCCGGATCACGTATTCTTATGAAGGCGAGCATGTCCTGGAAAACGGCTTCTTCGACCTGGATCCCGGGAAGTCCTGGGCGATCCGACGGGTTGACGTCAAGACGCGACGAAAAGACTCAGAACACACCCATGGGATCGAAAAGGACGTTCAATACAGGAAGGTGGACGGCGTGCGGTTTTTTCCGACGCGCATGGAGTATTACTCGCGGATTAAAGAGCCGGACGTCTATGAACATATCATCGTCGAATACGACGACGTCCGGCTCGGCCCGCCGCCGGACAAGGTGTTCAAGTTGTCGGCGTACGGGCTTCCCGACGTCCCCTTGCGGCCATTGCCTCGGGCTTCGATCTTCACGTTCGCCAATCCGCTGCTCTGGCTGACCTTCGCCGCGTCGGTCGTTTCGTTCGTCTTGCTCTGGTATCTGCGGCCGCGTGAGGCGAACCCGGCGTGACGGACATTTGGCAAGGGGGCCCGTCGTGAGAATCGAAACGCTGCTTCGCCTGTGCTTGGGAATCAGTGTGCTCTGCGTGGTCGGGGGGGCGACGGCCCTGGTCGCGGGCCTGGCTCGAACTGAATCGGCGTCGCCCTTGCGGTTTGATCCCGATCCCTTCGTGCTTCCCGCCGGGACCAAGGTGGGGGACGCCTTCGACATTCAGGTGGACGTCGTTAATCAGGGGGACGAGCCCGCGCGGATCGTGGGGGTTCGGGAATTCTGCGCTCAGGTCTGCTTCTACCGACGGGGGCTCCCAGTGACGATTCCGGCGGGGGAGCTGGGTCAAGTCAGCCTCAACGTCTACGCCGGCCGCCCCGGAACGGTCTCCGAACAGGTGGAATTCTTCACGGATCGTCCGACGCAGCCGATCCTCACGTTGCGGGTCGCGGGCAAAGTTCGGGAGGCCGCGCCTGATGAAGATCCAGTCCAACCTTTCAAGCCGTGAGCCCTCTCAGGGACGGAGGCGCACAAATCGCGTCGTTCCACCAGCCCCCCGCGCGATGACGTTGGCGGAGAAGTTTTCTCGGCGGACGCCTACTGAGATCCAGTGGGGGTTGCATGACCCACCGAGCATGCATCGCTGCGGCGGGCCGATCGGCTGATTCCCGCGAACTCCTGGGGCGGATCGGCGTATAATTGAAGAAATCATCGTGACGGACGAACACGCTCTCGCACGATGAACCGATCCCGCGCGCGGTCGCGGGCGGGTTTCCGCGGTTGGACGATCGGCCGCCCTGACATTTTTGAGGAACGCGCAACGCCATGACACGACTGCTTCGCTGGACCTTTTTGCCGTTGATCGCGGCGACGGCGGCCTGGTCCTCCGCCCAGGCCGCGGAGGTCCGCGACCACGCCGGGATGTTCTCTCCGAAAGCCGTTCAGGCGGCCCAGGAAGAGTTGACGCGCGTCGAGCGGCTGACCCATGTTCCCATCCTCATCGAGACGATCGACGCCATCCCCGGATTGGCGGCCGACGCCTCGCACGACGAGAAGATGCGGGCCGTCAACTCGCTGGCCGAGAAGCGCGACCGCGACGTCAAGGCCGAGGGGGTCTACATCTTGCTGTCCAAGAAAGACAAGGTGCTGTCCAGCCTCCTGGTGCGCGAGCGGTACGCCGACGCGTTGCCCCGAGAGAAGCGGCGGGCGGTCGGCAACGCGTTCCTCACGCAATTCAAGGCGGGTGATTTCGACGGCGGTCTCGCGAAGGTGACCGAGACGCTGGCCTCAGCCCTCCCCGACGGCCCCGTCGCCGTTGGAGGCCGTCGGAGAGGCGCGGACGCCGGCCCCGGCGTCCCGGCCCGGGCGCAACGACAGCCGCAGCACGGACTCGGCTCGCTGCTGACGATCGGACTGGGAATCCTCGGCGCCCTGTTCGTATTCCGCCTGCTCGGCGGACTACTCGGCGGTCAAGGCGCCGGAGGCTACCCGAACCAGATGGGGGGCATGAAGGGGCCGGGGATGGGTCCCGGCTTCGGCGGTCCCGGCTACGGCGGCGGCTATGGTTACGGCGGTCGCGGCGGCGGATTCTTTTCGAGCATGATGGGGGGAATCGGCGGCGCGATGGCCGGCAACTGGCTCTACGACCAGTTCTCGGGCCGTTCGCACGGGCACCATGACGCCTCGAATTACAACGCCGACTATGGCTACGGAAACGACGCCGGCGGCGACTCCATCGTCGGCGGCGACGACGGCGGCGGCGGCTCGTGGGGCGACTCCGGCGGCGGCGGCGACTGGGGCGGCGGCGGCGACTGGGGCGGCGGCGGAGGCGATTGGGGAGGCGGCGACGGAGGAGGCTGGTGATCGCCGCGCGGCCTCGGCCTTGAAACTGTGCCGAACAGGATGGAAGGGGAGGGCGTCGGACTCGGCGCGCTCCCCTTCCTCTCGTTTCGCGCTCGGCTCAGGCCGTCAGGGGGTCTTGAGCTTCACGTTCTTGAACCAGCAGTTGCTGCCGTGGTCCTGGAAGCCGAAGTAGCCGGTCCGCGCCAGCTTGCCCATCGCGACCTTGGAGAACTTGTGGTTGGAACCGTCGGGCCGCTTGCCGGGCTCGTTCCACTGGTCGAGGTCGATCGTGGAGACCTCTTTGCCGTTCAGGACGACCGCGATCTTGGGCCCTTTGGCGGTGATGGTCATATGGTTCCATTCGCCGACCGGTTCCTGGGCGTTGGTCATGGGGGCGACCAGATCGTAGAACGCCCCCGAGTCGTGGAACCCCTTGCCGGTGGTGTCGTCGAGAGCGATTTCGATGCCCGTGTAGACGGGGTCCTTGAGATCGCCGACCCGGATGAAGACGCCCGAATTGCATCCCTTGGTCAGCTTGTAGTCGAAGTCGACGACGAAGTCGCCGAGCTTCTCCTCATAAACGGTCAGGTAGCTTCCCGTGCCGTGTGGGTTCAGGCCGTCGTCCTGGACGAACTTCGACGGCAGCGGCTTGCCGTCGCAGAGCATCCAGCCCTTGGGGCTCGAACCGTCGAAGAGCGGTTTGGAATCCTCGGCGGCCGCGGCCGCCAGCGCGCCGGCGGCGAGGCCGGCGAACGCGACGGCGGCCAACGGGGATGAGAGACGAATCCGCATGGTGCCATTCTCTTTCTGTACGATGAGTGGTGGGTCGGTTGCGGCCGTCGCCCCCTTGCGACGGCGGCCGTACCGGCTAACGTAACATGCGGAGGCTCTGGTTCCATCCCGCTGCTCCTGGGCGGGCCGCGATCCACGATCCTTCTCGGTTGAGTTTTTTCGGCATGGTCTTCGGAGTCGCTCATGGATCGAATCTTGCTCCGCCGCGACGCGGCGCGCGCCCGGATGGCCGTGGAAAACGTCGATGCGCTGCTGGTCGTGCATCCCACCAACGTCGGTTACCTGACGGGGTTTACAGGCGATTCCTCGGTCTTGCTGGCGGGCCGCGATCGCGACCTGATCGTGTCCGACGGCCGGTTCACGACCCAGCTCGAACAGGAGTGCCCGGGCCTGGAGGCCGTCATTCGTCCGGCGGTCGAGTCGCTCAACCAGGCCGTGGCGCGGCTCGTCAAGGGGCTCGGAATCCGCCGGCTCGGCTTCGAGCCCTCGCACCTGAGCGTCGCCGACTGGGATTTCCTCAGGAGTGAGCTGACCTCGACCGAGCTGGTCGCGACCGACGGCCTGGTCGAGACGCTTCGGGCCGTCAAGGACGAGGCCGAGGTCGCCGCGATCCGCGAGGCCGTCGATTTCGCCCAGCGAGCGTTCACGAAGCTTCGGGCCGGCCTTGCCGACGGTCAGACCGAGAAGGAGGTCGCCGACCGGCTGGAAGCCTTGCTTCGCGAATTCGGGGCCACGGGATCGAGCTTCCCGCCGATCGTCGCGGTCGGCCGTCGCGCGGCGTTGCCCCACGCCCGGCCGACCGTCGAGACGCGGATCGGCGACGACGATTTCGTGCTGATCGACTGGGGGGCGACCGGCCGACCGTACAAAAGCGACTTGACGCGGATGATCGTCACAGGTAAGGTCACACCGGAATTTGAGAAGGTCTATCGTACGGTCCTGACGGCTCAAGAACGCGCCATTGCGGCGATCCGCCCCGGCGCGAAAGCTCAAGACGTCGACGCCGAAGCCCGCTCGGTCATCGAGCAAGCGGGGTTCGGCCGTTTTTTTGACCACGGGCTCGGGCACGGGATCGGCATGGACGTCCACGAAGGCCCGAGGCTCCGCAAGGAGTCGCCGACGATTCTTGAGCCGGGCATGGTGGTGACGGTCGAGCCGGGCGTCTACCTTCCCGAATGGGGGGGCGTCCGCATTGAGGACGACGTTCTGGTCACCCCGGACGGCTGTGAAGTCCTTTCCGACCTGCCGAAGACGCTCGACGCGATGAGGCCCTGAGCAGCCGACGCGGTCCCCGTCGAGGCCCTCCTCATCGATTCTCCAGGCAAGATAAGAACCCAGCATCGCGTTGCGGAGTCAAGGAATGGGCGATCACGCTCCCGAAACACCCGAGCCGTTCGACGTCAAAAAAGTGAAGTACCTGGTCCGGTTGATGAAGCACTACGACCTGACCGATCTGGACATCACCGACGGCGCCGCCCGCATCCACCTCCAGCGCCGAGGCCCGGAATCGGCGGCCCTCCCGCCGGCGTTCAATCCGCCGCCCGGCCCGTCCTACGCCTATCCCCAGCCTCCCGCCCCCCCCGTCGCGGCGCCTCAGCCCGCGGCCGCCGAGGCCCCGGCCGGACCCAAGACGATCGTGGTCGAGAGTCCGATGGTCGGCACCTATTATTCCTCAAGCGCTCCGGACTCGCCGCCGTTCGTGTCGGTGGGGACCGTCGTGCAGTCGACCACCACCCTTTGTATCATCGAGGCCATGAAGGTCTTCACGGACATCCCGGCCGGCGTCTCGGGGACGATCGCCGAGATCCTGGTCAAGAGCGGCCAACCGGTCGAATTCGGCCAGCCGTTGTTCCGCGTCGTCCCGGCCTGAACGCCCTCACGCGACGCGGCCGAGAGGATTCCCAGCCCGAGCGCCGATCGAGTCGAGTAGTCGAGGTGGTGAAGTCTGATGTTCCAACGGATTCTGGTTGCCAACCGCGGCGAGATCGCGCTGCGGGTCATCCGCGCCTGCAAAGAACTGGGCGTCGAAGTCGTGGCCGTCTACTCCCAGGCCGACCGCGACGCGCCGTACCTGGCGCTCGCCGACCGCGCCATCTGCATCGGCAAGGGGGCGAGCACGGATAGTTACCTGAACATCCCTCGACTGATCGCCGCCGCCGAGGTCGCCGACGTCCAGGCGATCCACCCCGGCTACGGCTTCCTCAGCGAGAACCCCCAGTTCGCCGAGATCTGCCGGAGCTGCAACTTCGAGTTCATCGGCCCTCCCCACGAGGCCATTCGCAAGATGGGGCTGAAGACCGAGGCCAAGCGGATCGCCGCCGAGGCCAAGGTCCCCAGCGTTCCCGGCTCCGACGGCGGCGTGGCTTCCGACGCCGACGCGGTCCGGCTCGCCCGCGCGATCGGCTTCCCCGTCCTGATCAAGGCGGCGGCCGGCGGCGGCGGCAAGGGGATGCGCGTCTGCCGCGACG
>CALCIC010000668.1 GCA_937907405.1 uncultured Isosphaeraceae bacterium
GCATGTCCGCCTATTTCAACCCCCGGCGCGCGCTTCAGCCGGATGAACCAGTTATGTTTCCGCATCGTCTCCAGGCGAAGAGGAACCCAAGGGCGCGACCTTCCCGAAACCGTCTCGGCCAGTGCTCCCCTTGTAGTAAGCTTCCTGGGCGAAGCCAGGTCGAGCGCCGCGGCCGACGGCACGGTCGAAGCCGTTCGCGACGTCGTGGTGACGCTCCCGCCTTCGGACGAGTCGGGCCTGAAGCGTGGCGAGGTCGTGTTCGCTTGGCCGGAAGGGTTGAAGGAAGCCATGCCGGTCGGTTGGGAGGTAAGGCCGAGCTTGAGGCTGATTCCCGCTGGACTCGTGCTCAGAGGGGTGGATCGCCCCATCAAGCGCACGGTCGTGGTCCAGTCCGACACGGCGCCGTTCCGGCTCATCCAAGTGGCCTCGACCCTGCTCGGCATACCGGTCGCTCTACCCGACGAACCGGCGGTTCGGCACACGATCGATCTCGAACTGGATCCTTCGGAAGTCGCGCCCGAGCGAACATACAACGTGAAAATCACGACGGACCACGCCGATCAATCATCGATCGATCTGAGCGTGCTCATTCTCCCTGACGGCGATGGGAAAGGAGAGTGAAAGGTGCGTGCGCGCGACGGCTCCGGTGGATTTACACTGATCGAGCTTCTTACGGTCGTCGGAATCATCAGCATCGTCATCGCCTTTAGCTTGCCCGCGGTCCAATCCGCGCGCGAGTCGGCGCGGAGGGCGCGCTGCCAGGGCAACCTACGACAGATCGGTTTGGCGATCGAATCCTATCACGGCATGAACAATTGCTATCCGATAGGGGTGACGACGTCGAAGGGCCGCTCCGTCAAGCAGGGTTCCGCGCCCATAACGTATTATGGCTTTTTCAGCATCCACACGCGGCTCCTTCCGCTGATCGAGCAGGTGCCACTCTTCAATTCGATCAATTTCGAGGCGGGGGCCAGTCCGCTGGTGACGATCGGGTATCCGCCGGCCAATGCGACCGAGATCGCGGTGGCCGAGGCGAATGCGACCGTGATCACGACCTCGATATCGCTGTTTCTCTGCCCGTCGGACGGGGGGGGGATGTTTCTCGATGGGGGCGTCAACTACCGGGGCAACATCGGCGTCGGCGGATACCCGAACAAGACGTTTCTGCATCCCGACAGCGGCAACGGGATCTTCCAGGAAACGGTCGTGACACGGCAAAGCCAGGTCTCGGACGGGCTCTCGCATACGGTCGCGGTCAGCGAGCGGCTTCGGGGTTCGGGAGCGCATCCGCTGAGGGCGAATCGCGACTACTGGCTGATCCGAACCGGGGTTTACGGCACGGCCGACGACGCCTTGAATTCGTGTCGCATTGCGGCCCGTCCCTACTTCGACGAGGACGGTTTCGCGCTGGCGGGGGATCGTTGGTTCTGGGAAGGGCTCGACCGCACGTTCTACACTCATGCCCAGGCCCCCAACGGCACCATTCCAGACTGTCTCCAGGGCGCACTCAAGACGCCGCCCGGCGTGACCACGGCGCGAAGCCATCACTTTGGGGGGGTGAACGCCTTGATGGGAGACGGGTCGACGCGCTTCGTGGGTGAAACGATCTCGAGGAGCGTCTGGCGGGGCCTGGGCACGCGCGACGGCGGTGAGTTGGTCGATTGACGACGAGAAGTTCATGAAGAGAGGAGAATTCGATGAAAGGGACGAAATTCGTATTCCTGGCGGTCTCGATGGTCGTGAGCGCGCTGACGGCGGCGGTTCTCGCCCTGTCGATCCATGCCGACCTATCCGCCCCCCTCGACGAACGGCTTCTCGGCTCGATTCGGGGAGCTGACTTTGATTACACGGAGAATTTCGTCAATACGTGCGAGCAAGGCGGCGTGATGGCGCTGTCGATGTTGTTGAGTCAGAGTGTTTCGCCGGCATCCAGTTGCGCCAGCGTCAACCTCGGATTTCCCTGCGGCGATTGCACAATGGAAAGATCCACCCTGGTCGGATCGATCGCGAATCCCAGTCCGCCCGGGATGGGGATGTCGAACAGCGACCTCGGTGGTTGCGGTTTCGTGCGAGGAGGAACGTGCGGCGTTGCGGACCCATCAACGTCCCCTCCTACCTATGGCTGCGTGAATCAACAAATCAAGAAGGATTCCAACAACAACCCCTATTCCTGCACCAATCTCATAGGGCTCAAAAGTCAAGCGTCCTAGCGAGGGGGCAATATAGCATGTTGCTGACGTATGCCATGCTGGTTCTTATGACTCTTCTCGACGGCCCCACGGTTGGGCCCGCCGAGTTCGCTCGCCTCATGCAGGGCCTGCACGGTGACGTCCACGACGTCTCCTTCGTTTACGAGGGCTGGACTCGTGGCGTCCCTCCGGGCTCCAGTGTTGAGGAGGACATCAAATCAGGGCCCGCTCATCGCGTGTGGGAAGTGAATTATCAAGGGGGGTATTCCTTCCGGGCCGATGGCGCGACGCGCCTCGATCGCTACGTGGACTACACGATGGACGGGAAGAAGCACAAGAGCTTTTCGAGCCACGACGTCAAGGTGATTTTTAAGAGCAAGATGCACTCAGTGTCGCTGGCGCCGGGCGAGCGAGACGGGACGCCGATGCTGGGCGGAGGCGGCGCCGGTGTACTCAACGGCCCGTTCTCGCCAGAACGGATTCATTATTCGTGGTTTTTCCGGACTCTCCGAGATCCAGCAAAAAAGGGTTACAAATTTATGGGCTGGGAGGACGTCGACGGTCACCGGTGCCTCAAGGTCCAATTCGATGCAACCTGGGGCTTGCCTGAGCAAATGGAGGACCGTCCGGTCATCCGATTTTGGATCGACATGAAGCGAGGCGGTCATCCTCTTCAAATCGAGTTCCTCAGTGGAGAGAGGCCCAGGATGCGGGTGGCTCGCATCGAGTTGCAGCAGGTCGCCGACAGCGACGTTGAACGATGGTTCCCCGTAAGCGGCGTGATGTATGAATATCCCTTTCTTGCTAGCGAGTACACCGGTCGGGCGGTCGGGTATGAGGCGTACCAGGTCCTGCACGGGACCGTGCGATTCAACCAGGATCTCCCGGACGCATTCTTCTCCCTCGATTGGAAAGGGTCGATCCCCGAGACCAAGCAGTCGGCGACCCGCCGTAAGGAGTTCCGTAAGCCTCTCAGGCGGTACGATCCGGAGGGGATTCGCCAGCATCTCGCGGAAGAGCTGGACGAGGCCGAAAAACAGTCGCGACAACTCGAGGCGTCCTCCCCGGCACGGGAGCCGTGGAACTGGACGATGCTTGGTCAGGCGTGTTTCGCCTTGGTAGGCGCGGCCACGCTCCTGACTGCGGGCGTTCGAAGATGGATCAGTCGATGATTCAGCCGGGAGCAGACCCTTGAGGCGGTTGTTGAGAGGTTCCATTCTTCCCTGTCTCATCGTGATTGCGATCACGCCCTGCCTCGCGACCGGGCCCGACGACGTTGCTGCGAGTGAGGGCGCTTCGGTGGATTGCGGGACGATGGCTCTTGGCGCGTTGCTGATGCTGGAGGGGCGTGCAGCAGCGCCGGAGACCTTGCTGGCCCGTATTGGTCCGTCCTCCTCCGAGGGCCCCAGCCTGAAACAACTGCGCGACGCCGCTCGTTCTTTCGGCCTGTCCTTGCGAGGCGTTCGGCTGAACGACGACGAGCAAGCGATCGATCGGCCGATGATCGTTTTCTTGAAGCGGCCCCCGCACGGACATTTCCAGGTCGTCCGCCCGGTAGGGCACACAGGAAAGTTGGCGCAGGTGATCGATTCCAATACGTCGCCGGACGTGGTCGAGAAGCGTGCGATACTCAGTTCGGCGGAGTGGACGGGAATCGCTCTCGTCCCCGATCGACGAGCGGAGCGACTGGCGCGGATCGGCTGGGGAATGCTGGGAGGGGCCGCGCTGGCAAGTCTGGGATGGGCGATCGGCCGATTCCGACGATTCAACGCCCGCCGGCCGCGGAGTCGATGCCTGAATCCGCATCGACGCGGCCGTCGCTATTCGGCCGTCGTTGAGCCCGGCGAGCGATCCCAAGAGCGCCCAACATGACGGCGAGGACGCTGGCGGCCGCGCGGGTCGAACGCGTTCCCGCCTTGTGGCGGAACGGCTTGATCTTTAGGATGGTTAGGAAATTCAGGCCGCCGCCTGCATTCATTGAGGGATGACTTCGCTGGTTCAGCGGCGCGGAACGCCAGGGACAGGGCCGATGGAGGAGCGATCATGAAAGCGGGTTCTGATGCGACGTCGCGGGGACGGATCTACGACGACGTCACGCAGACGATCGGCGGCACGCCCCTGGTTCGTCTCAGGCGGGTCGTCGAGGGCTGCAAGGCCGAGGTGGCGGCGAAGCTGGAGAGCTTCAACCCGCTCTGGTCGGTGAAGGACCGGATCGGCGTGGCGATGATCGACGCGGCCGAGGCCGAGGGGAAGATCGCCAAGGGGGGCGTCGTGATCGAGGCGACCAGCGGCAACACGGGCATCGGCCTGGCCTTCACCTGCGCCGCGAGAGGGTATCGGCTGATCGTCACCATGCCGGAGAGCATGAGCCTGGAACGCCGGCGGCTGATCAAGGCGTTCGGCGCCGAGGTCGTCCTGACCCCCGCCTCCGAGGGCATGCCGGGCGCCGTCCGCAAGGCCGAGGAGCTGCTCAAGAGCACCCCCAATTCGTACATGCCCCAGCAGTTCAAGAACCCGGCCAATCCCGAGATCCATCGTCGCACCACGGCCGAGGAGATCTGGCGCGACACCGACGGCAAGGTCGACTTCTTCGTTTCCGGCGTGGGGACCGGCGGCACGATCACCGGCGTCGGCGAGGTCCTCAAGGCGCGCAAGCCCTCGGTCCAGATCGTCGCCGTCGAGCCGACGAACTCGCCGGTCATCGACCAGAAGCGACGGAACGAGCCGCTCCACCCCGGTCCGCACAAGATCCAGGGCCTGGGCGCGGGGTTCATCCCCGAGAATCTGCACATGGACGTCATCGACGACGTGGTCGCCGTCCGCGACGACGACGCCTTCGAGATGACCCGTCGGCTCGCTCGCGAGGAAGGGATGCTGTGCGGGATCTCCTGCGGCGCCGCCGTGGTCGCCGCCGTCGAGGTCGCCCGCCGCCCCGAGAACGCCGGCAAGCTCGTCGTGGTGCTGCTCCCCGACCTCGGAGAACGCTACCTTTCGACCTCCCTCTTCCCCGAGGCCTGAGCCCGTTGGGAACCCCCGCGTTTCGCCCTGAAGGCTTCCCGGCGCCCCTGGAGATCCCCGCCGACGTCGTCGAGGCGATGGTCGCGCACTGTCGGCGGGAAGCCCCCCTGGAGTGCTGCGGCCTGCTGGGGGGAGAGCCCCCGCGCGTCTCGTCGTTCCACCCGCTCCGCAACGCCGCCGCCAGCGAGACGCGCTACGACGCCGACCCCCGCGACCTGATCGCCGCCGTCGTCGACATGCGCCGCCGGGGAGCCGAGATCCTGGCCATCTACCATTCCCACCCGCGCTGGGAGGCGGTCCCCAGCCTCACCGACCTCCGCGAGAACCACTATGGGGCCGTCCCCCGGATCATCGTCTCGCTGCTCTCCGACCCCGCCGACGTCCGCGTCTGGCGGCTCGACCCCGAAGCCTATAAGGAACTCGCCTGGGTCGTCGTGGACCCGCTCGGTCCTGAGCAGACATAGAGTCCGGCCGGGCAGATACGCCGATGAAATCCAACGACGAAAGAAAAATGGCTCATGTTCCGAGATTGGTGGTCACCCCGCTCTAGATGTCGGGAGGCCGATCCAGTCGACATGGGCCAAATCCCTCAGCAATCAGGATTTACGACGCCGACCTATCGCGTCGTCCAGGTAGGGGATCCCACACCCGCCACCTTCTTCGGGACATGAGCCAGAAAAATTTCAAAACGAGCTCGCGTCTCGCCGCTGACCTGATCAAACTTTCGAGTTAAATACTTGCTCGACCCGTCGTCGGCTTGCACTCCTGGGCGATAGCCCATTTCGCTGCGTGTCCCGCAACGTAAGCCGAAGGACATGGACATTTATTCGAGATCGAATTTCTTTAAGCTACGGAGATGCTTTTAGGAGTTACGTTCATGGACAGGTCAAGCCGTGCCTTGCTTCAACGCGGGTTCACTCTCATCGAGGCGCTTGTGACGATCGCGATCATCGGGCTGTTGGTCGCGCTCCTTTTGCCCGCCGTCCAAGCCGCGCGCGAGGCGGCGAGACGCATGGCTTGTGTGAACAACCTGAAGCAGCTCGGCCTGGCGTTGCACCAGTACCATGAGGTCTGGCGCTGCTTTCCCGCCAGCTACCTGGATTGGAGGCCTTTGCAGGATCCGGCTGCCGACATCCCTGGAGCGAACGGCGGTTGGTCCTGGGGCGCGAGTTCTCTGCCGTTCCTGGAGCAGGCTTCTCTGTATAACGCCGTGAATACGAATTTATCCTACTTGGCCATCGACCAAAGGACGGTGGGTCAGACTTTCCTTGGTGTATTTCTTTGTCCAACCAATGGCGGTGTCGGCGAACCCGAGCTTGTTCTTGGTTACAACGAGGCCAGATTGGGGCAGGTTGCTCCAGGCCATTACGTCGCATCGGGCGGGTGGCTCGACGCCAGTAAAATTGACGCCGGACACAATCAAATTCCAGGCACTGGCGTTTTCTTTCCGAATAGTCGGACGGGCCTCGCCGAAGTGGTCGACGGCACCGCGCACACCTTGCTGACGGGAGAGAGATCGCCGGTCGTGGCTGCGGCTGCATGGCCTGGCGTCACGGCCATGAGCCGCATGACCCTGTGCACCATGCCCGATTGGCCGGTCAAGCGTTGCGTGTCGCCGATCTTTCAGACGGTTGGAAGGACGGGGCCGCGGTCGGATTACATTCCGTGGGCGCCGGCGGCCTCCCTGTCGATTGTGGAAACCCCGAACGATCCACGGGTCGGCGCGGACGGCTTCTGGAGCAAACATCCCGGCGGGCGGAATTTCGGGTTCGGCGACGGCACGGTTCGCTTCCTCAAGAACAGCATCGCTCCCGAGGTCCTGACCGCCCTGGGTTCGCGAAACGGCGGAGAAATCGTCGGCGCGGATCAATATTAATTCCGACCGCGTCGCCGGGAAGAGGCGTGAACGACCTGTTTCCGGTCGATGGGGTGTTCGGCGCGGCTTGACTTCAAGGCGATCGAGCTACCCTTCCCTCGCCCGCTCGTCTGGTAATTGGGCGTTGCAAGGCCCACCCCGGGCCGAATAGACTACGGCTCGGAAAAATGCGACGGCCGACGTGGCCCGCTGACGGACTTCGGCCTCGGTTTCGATCTCCCACATCAACGCATCACGCTACGAGTACGAGTTTCCTTATTATGCAGAAAACCCTGATCATCCTGAAACCCGATTGCGTTCAACGGCGGCTGGCCGGCGAGATCCTCGCCCGGTTCGAGGCCAAGGGGCTGCGGATCGCCGCGCTCAAGCTGATCCAGGTCGACCGGGCGCTGGGCGAGAAGCATTACGGCGAGCACGCCGGCAAGCCGTTCTTCGAGGGGCTGATCGACTTCATCACCGGCGGTCCGGTCGTGGTCGGCGTCCTCGAAGGGAACGAGGCGATCGCCGTCGTGCGGTCGATGCTGGGCGCGACCAACGGCGCGGCCGCCGCCCCCGGGACGATCCGCGGCGACTTCTCGATCAGCAAGCAGAACAACCTCGTCCACGGCAGCGACAGCGAGGAATCGGCCAAGCGCGAGATCGCCCTCTGGTTCCAGCCCGGCGAGGTCGTCGACTACAAGGTCGCCGGCGGCGAATGGGTCTTCGGCGGCGCCTGAGCGTCCGTCTGATCATGAGGTCAGCCGGAACGGCCGGGTGAGGGTCGTCGGATATCGGGGTCGGCCTCGATCGCGAGACGCCGCATCCGTGACGACTCCGACGACCCTCATCCGGCCTTCGGCCCGACCCCACAAGTGGGGTTCCCCCCGCTCCCGATGGGAGAAGGATGATTGGCGACGCCTTTCGACGAAGATTTCGCAGGGTTGGCATCCTCATGGCTCGATCGTATCGCAGGAACGAGGTCCTCTCGAACCCGTTCTATCTGACGCTGGTGGCGGTGAGCACGATCTTCGTTGTCACGATCCTCGCCTACCTGGTGAGCGGGTTCGCGATGGAGCCGGGCCGAGACCCGGCCGACGAGCGGTCGATCCGCATCGCCTTGTGGTTCGACCGCAACGGACCGCTCGTGCTGGCCGTCGAATTCCTGGTCATGCTCGCCACCGGCGTCGTCATGATCGCCGCCGATCGCTGGTCTACCGGAAGGCGCAAGCGCGACGAGAGCTGATCCACGGAAGGAAGGCCCGACGATGAGTTCAAACGACTTGAACGCTGAGGTCGCGAACCTTCGCGCCGAGATCGAGCGGCACAACCGGCTCTATTACCTGGAGGCCGCGCCCGAGATCAGCGATCGCGAGTTCGACAAGCTGCTCGCCCGGCTGACCGAGATCGAGGCCGAGCACCCCGAGCTGGTCGCGCCCGACAGCCCCACCCAGCGCGTCGGCGGCGCGCCGTTGGCCCAGTTCGAGACGGTGGCGCACGCCGTCCCCATGCTCTCGATCGACAACACGTACAGTTATGAAGAGGTCCGCGAGTGGGACGCCCGCGTCCGCCGGGGCCTGAACGCCGACGAGGTCGTGAGGTACGTCGTCGAGTTGAAGGTCGACGGCGTCGCGGTCTCGGTCCGTTACGAGCGCGGCGCGTTCGTCCTGGGGGCGACCCGGGGCGACGGCGAGCGCGGCGACGACGTCACCGCCAACCTCCGGACCGTCCGCGAGATCCCCCTGGTTTTGAAGGGCG
>CALCIC010000669.1 GCA_937907405.1 uncultured Isosphaeraceae bacterium
TCGAAGCTCCGCTCCCGATCGGCCCCGGCCGCTCAGGCCTCGGCGCCGGCGGGCGCGTGGGCCGCGACCGCGGGCGCCGAGTTCTCCGAAACCGCAAAATCGCGGATCTCAAGCTGCACGCGACGGTAGCCTCGCCACTCGTCGACGCAGGGGTGGAACACGACGCTGCATGAAACGTCGTGGGCGAGGCCCCTGCCCTTTTCGGCGAGGTTCCAGCCGATCGCCTTGAAGACGGATCCACCCTGACCGAGCTTGAGTTGCAGGTGCTTCTTCTGATCGCCGACGGCGCGCGGCTCGCCGACCACCCGCACCTGGCTGGCGAGGAACAACGGCCGAGGGTTGCCCATGCCGTGCGGCTCCAGCTTCTCCAGGTCCTCGACGACCGAGAGGCTGAGCATGGCGAGCGGGACCTCGGCGTCGATGTGCAGCACCTTCTCGCGAAGCTCGGCCGAGAGACCGTCCCGGCACCGCGCCTCGAACCGTTCGGCGAATCTCGGAAAGTGGTCCTCGGTCATTCGCACGCCGGCCGCGGCCGAATGGCCGCCGAACGAGATCAGGCCCTCGGCGCAGTCCTTGATCGCGTCGTACAGGTTGAAGCCGGGAACCGACCGCGCCGAGCCCTGGGCGAACTCGTCGCCGAAGGCGACGATGATCGTCGGTCGATGGTAGATGTCGACCAGTCGGCTGGCGACGATGCCGATCACCCCCGGGTGCCATCCCCTGGCGCCCAGCACGACGGCCCCCCGATCCTTCAGCCCGCCGTCGGCTCGGATCTGCTCCAGGGCCTGTTGAAGGATCTCGCGCTCGACCTCCTGGCGTCGCGTGTTGACCAGGCTCAGCTCGTCGGCGATCTCATCGGCGAGCCGATCGTCGCCGGTGGTGAGCATTTCGACGGCCCGCATCGCGCGTTCGAGCCGCCCCGCCGCGTTGATTCGAGGCGCCAGGTTGAAGCCGACCGTGCCGGCCGTCAGTCTCGACCGCCCGTGACAGCCGGCTGCGCGCAACAGCGCCCGCATCCCCGGCGTCGGCGCCCCCAGGATGCCCGCCAGGCCGTGCTTCACCAGCACGCGGTTCTCGTCGTTGAGCGGGACGACGTCGGCGATCGTGGCCAGCGCGACCAGGCCGAGCGACTGCACGAGATAGTCGCGCATGTGGGGCGACGCCTTCTTGCCGTCGCCGAAGCTCTTGCAAATCTGCCAGGCCAGCTTGAAGGCGACCGCCGCGCCGCAGAGGTCGCCGAACGGGTACGAGCCCCCCGGCAGCCGAGGATGCACCACCACGGCGGCGGCCGGCAACTCGCCGCCGATCGTGTGATGGTCGGTCACGATCATTTCCAGACCCATCTCGCGCGCCAGCCGGGCTTCGGCGACGGCCGAGATGCCGCAGTCGACCGTGACCATCAGGGCGCCGGGATGGTCGGCGGCGATCTTGCGGACGGCGTCGCCGTTGACGCCGTAGCCTTCCTCGACCCGGTGGGGGATGTAGTACGAAACCCGCTTCGCCCCCGCCAGCCGCAGCGCGGCCCAGAGTACGCTCGTGCCGCACACGCCGTCGACGTCGTAGTCGCCGTAGATGACGATCGGCCGATCCTCGCGAATCGCCCGAACGATCCGATCGGCGGCGTCGACCGCGCCGGGAAGCAACGCGGGGTCGTTCAACCCGTTGAGCCGTGATTCCAGGAAGGTCCGGGCGAGATCGGGTTCCGTGATCCCTCGGTTGATGAGCGTCTGCGCCACCAGGGGCGCGATCCCGGCGGATCGGCTGAGCGCGGCGATCTGTTGCGAATCAAACGGCTTGAGCCGCCAGCGGGTCGTCATCGCGGCTTCGTCCCTCCGCAAATCGCCGACGTCGGCGTTCCTCGAATTCCCCTTCTCTGTAATATACTCGCGATCACCTGAGATCGAACGAGGTTCCGGGGCTTTTCCGGTTCGGACTCGACCGTCGCCGCCGGTTCTCGGGATTGCGCGCGCGATCCGGTTCGGTTCAGCTCAGTTCAGAACCAACCACGCCGCCGGGCGTAGACGAGCATCAGGATCGGCGAGAGGCACATGACGGCCACCGATCCGAGGAACAGCGGGAGCCTGGGCAGCGGCGACCTGAACGCGAGGGGCTCGCCGAAGAAGTTCATCCCCCAAAACCCGACGATGAACGACATGGGCATGAACATGACGGTGACGAGCGTCAGGGTCTTCATGATCTCATTGGTCCGGTTCGACATGACCGACAGGTAGGTGTCGAGGGTGCCGGCGATCAGGTCGCGAAGGCTCTCGGAGATGTCGTGGATGCGGACGATGTGATCGTAGACGTCGCGAAAGTAGATCCGGTGCGCCTCCTTGACCGGTTTGTAGGGGTCGCGGGCCAACTTGTTGAGCACCTCGCGCTGGGGGCCGAACGTTTTCTGGAGATGGATCGCCGAGCGTTTGATCCGAAAGATGTCCTGGAGGCTCTCAGAGTTCGGCCGGGCGATGATTTGATCCTGGACGTCGTCGATCCGCTCGTCAAGCACCTCGATCGCCTTGAGCGACTGATCGACGGCCCGCTCCAGGAATCGGAACAGGAGATGGTCGGCCCCGTCCTTCATGCGGTCGCGGGGATCGCGCTCGATCGCCCGTCTGTCTTCGTCCAGGAAGGCCGCCGCGCCGTTGTGGTAGGTCACCACGAAGTTCAAGCCGAGGAAGACGTCCAGCTCTTGAAGGACCAGGTGATCGGTCTCGGGATCGATGGCGCTGGCGTGAAAGACGAGATAGAGGTAATCGCCCCAGTCGTCGATCTTGGGGACGTGAGTCTCCTTGAGCGCGTCCTCGATCGCAAGGGGGTGGAAGTGGAAGACGTCCCGAAGGATCTTCTCGGCGAGCTCCGTCGGCCCGTCCACGGGGTCTTCGACGTCGACCCAGACGGTTCCATCTGCGTTTTGGAGGGCCGCTTCGAGGTCCTCTCTCGACCAGTCGAGGTGGATCGCCCCGCCGCCGTCCCGATAGAGGATGCGGACCTTCGGAGTCGATGGATCGAGAGTCTCGCCCCGAACGGACGGCAAAGCGATCGCGGTCATGGCCGGGGGCCTCCCCCGCTCGCGGCGGACTAGGGACTGGAGTCCTTGGCGTTCTGGTAACGGACCAGTTCTTCGAACACGTCGATTCGGATGGGACCGCCGGGTTCGCTCGGGATCGTCCGACGGATCGGCGGGGTGTAGCTGAGAACGGCCGCGGCGCCCGGCGACATGTCGGGGAGGTCGACGAGGCGGACCACGTTCAGGCCGATCGCCACCCGGTCGGCGCGGAACGTGCCGTCGGGCTCGATCCGGGCGGCTCGAATGTTTCCGACCGCGCCGC
>CALCIC010000670.1 GCA_937907405.1 uncultured Isosphaeraceae bacterium
GGCATACGAGATTACAAGGTGACTGGAGTTCAGACGTGTGCTCTTCCGATCTCTCAAGGCGAGGTGAAAGGGCCGAGCCCCCCTGCCCCGGCGGGCTGGGGAGGTTCTCCAGGTCGTTGGCCAGCTTCGACAGCGCCAGGCGTTCCGAGCGCTCGGCGCAGAGATAAAAGCCGCCCACCTGGGCCATCTGGCCGTTGGACCAGCGAAAGAAACCACGGGTCGACTGGATCGGGTCGACGACGTAGGCGACCTGGAGCGGCTGCGAGAAGAAGTTCTGGTGAATGAACAGATCGTGATGCGATAAAAAGATGCCGAAGCTGGGATGCGTGTGGTACCAGCCGACGACGTCGAGGTCGGGATGGAGCCGGTCGCGCTCGCGGGTGATCTCTTCCCACGAGTCGTGCGTGTAGGTGAAGCTGGCCTGGGTGTTGGCGTAGTGCTTCGCCTCAAGCGCCTGGGTGATCCAGGCGAAGTGGTCGCCGGTCGCCGGGTCGACGCACTCCTTGCCCAGCAGGATGCCGCCGAGTTCGACCGAGACGTCGGAGACCGCGTGCCGCTCGATCAGGTCGGCCGGGCCGCGGTCGATGAAGATCGGCAGGTCGTCGGGACCGGGGTTCTGGCAGGCGACGCAGGCGTACCGCGGGTCGCGGTCGGGGCGCTTCACCCGGGCCGGCTCGCGGTACCTGATCTCGTCGAAGACCATCTCGTCGCCGCTCACGAGTCCAGCCCCCAACCCGACGCCAGGCCGTCGCGGTCGCCGGCCAGCAGGAAGAACCGCGATTCGCCCCCCTCTTCTTCGACCCGCGCCACGTCGAACGGCGGCAGGCCCACCGCAGCCAGCGACCGACCGGCCAGGGGCGCCCCCTCGTCGATCCGACTGACGATCAGCGGACGGCCGGGCTCGCGGCAGACCGGGCACTCGGCCTCGGCCTGACGGACGCGGGTCCGGGGCCGCATGACCTCCTCGCGACCCCCGCAGCGCGGGCACTCGACGGCCTCGACCAGCTCGCGGTCGAGCGTCAAGTGGAGCGGCCCGGAAACGGAACCCACGCGCCGGGCCGCGTCGAACAGCGCGGCGACCGTCGCGCCATTGCCGATCGGGAGTTCGACCGGGTCGGAGTAGGTCTCGTGGCTCAGGCAGTCGTCGCGGAACGGCAGTTTGGTCGTGTAGAACTGGTTGCCCACGCCGTTGAAGACCAGGGCCGAGCCCCCCTCGACGGGCATCCCGTGAAGCAGCTTGAGCGCCTCTTGCACCTGGAGCGCCCCCATCATCGAGGCGATCGTCGGCGCGGTGGGGACTTTGCCCGCCAGGATCTCGTCGCGCTTCAAGAGCGGGCAACTGTAGCGGAGGTTCAAAAGCTGGTAGTCGCGCGCGGTCATCGCGCACTCGTAGCAGGCGGAATGCGGGGGCGTGAACACCTTGACGACCCCTTGAATCTCCTGAATTCCGGCGTCGACCCAGGGGGTGCCGGTCTTCCAGCACTGGCGGTTGACCCAGAGCCGGGCCTCGCGGTTGTCGAGGCAGCCGATCACCACGTCGACCTCGGCGAACAGCCCCAGGCCGACGTCGTTGAGCACGTCGCCGCGGATCGGCACGTACCGGACCTCGGGGTTGATCTCGGCCGCGCGCCGGGCCGCCACCCGCGCCTTGGGGAGCCCGCCGTCGGACGCCCGGAACAGGACCGACCGCGACAGGTTCGAGGGTTCGACGTCGTCGAAATCGATGACGTAGATCGTCCCGACGCCGACGAGCGCCAGGTTCTTGAGCACCTCGTTGCCCAGCGCCCCCGCGCCGACGACCAGGACTTTCGCGGCGGCGAGCCGTTCCTGCCGCCACCACGAAATCAGCCGAAGCCGGCCGTAGCGGTCGTCGTCGTCGATCCGCAGCACGTCGTCGGGGGCCGGGTCGTCGGTTCGGTCGCGTTCCGTCAATCGATGAAGAGGATGTCGTCCCCCCCTCGCGACGGTTCCGGCTCGCGGCGTTCGACCGCGGGACTCGTGATGGTCGTCTCCAGGATCAGCATGCCGTCGTCCCGGGTCGTCGGGTCGGGCGCCGGGGCGACCGCCGACGGCTTGCCGTACCGCTCGATGAACTGGCGGACCCGAGCGACCGGCGTCGGGCCTTCCGAACCGGACGAAAGGAACCGCCAACCCGACCGCCGCTCGGCCTCGTCGCTCGGCCTTGGTTCCTCGGCGACGTCCTCGGAGTCGAGCCGGCCCCGCGCGGCGCGGAGGTCGCGGATCGACCGGGGATCGGTCGGGAACAGAATCGTCGTCTGGTTGGCGACCCAGAGCGCGGCGTCGCGGTTGTAGGGGCTTCGGATGTCGTAGTTGTGATACCGGGCCATGTCCCAGAGCATCGTGCAAAGCTCGGCGAGCTGGACGCTCGGCGCCCATTGGGTGCCGTATCCTCCCAGGCAGACCATGCCGATCTCGGAGATGTTGGGGTGGTAGATCGGCGTCAGCCAGCGGATCTCCGGGATCGTCCGGGGGTACGACGAGCCGAGCTTGATCTCGACGCGATGCGACTGGATCCACTTCACCTTCCCGCGATCGCGCCACAACCCCTTGCCCTTGAAGGTGATCTGGTACGCATGCGGCGGACTTCCCGAGGTCTGAAAGTCGAAGACCGAGCTCTCCGAGCGGACGCGGTCGAGCGCGGCCAGGTCGTTGTGCAGGCGTCGGGTTCGGGGTGAGTCGTGGTGCATCGCCATGCCTCGCGCGCCCGCCGATCTGGGGCGGGGCGTCCTCTCGCTCTCAAACAAAAAACGAGTCGGATCGGAGCGGAGCGCCGTCGTCAGGGCTCGTCGTCGAACCGCGCGCCGGCGACCACCTCGGGGTAGACGATCAGGTGATCGCCGTCGTGGATGCCGGCCTCGACCAGGGTCCAGGTCTCCAGCAGCCGCCTGCCCCCCTCCTTGTGGTCGAGGGCGTAGCTCATCGGCTGACCGTCGGGGCTGGTCGCCGGCAGGTTCATTTTGGTGATGATGTTCGGGATGATCCGGCTTACAGGCACGCTGAATGCGATGACCGCCTTGACCGATTTGGCCCCGGTCTGGTCCAGAAACGTAACTTGCGTGCCCGTGGGATCGGCATTTCCGCCGTATGACATGATCAGGATACCTCCTCGACATGACTTTCGGCCGTCGCCCCGCAATATTGGGTTTGGGACCCCGAAATCGCGTCTTCAGCCGCCCGTCTCGCGAGGACGGTCTTCCCGCGCGACCATCAATACAACGACGATAACATTTGACCACCAGGCGCGGAAAGCTCATTCCGCGCGGCGGTCACGCGAAACACCAACCCGACGCGCGCGCCGGTATGATTGAGCGCGCCGGAACCGAACCACAGCGTCCTCAGCCAACCATAACGAACGGAGGGCGGCCTTGCCTCCCCCCCGCAACGGGGAGGCTTCTCGGCCGCAATCGAGTGAAACACGCGCCGCGGATGGGTCTGACGGGCGAGATGACCGTCGAGGTGACCGAGGAGAACTGCATCAACTTCGCCGACGGCGGCATGCCCGCCGTGCTGGCGACCCCCTGGCTGGTGGCGTATCTCGAATTCGTGGCGCGCGACGCGCTCTCCGTCTGCCTCGACGAGAACGAGCGGAGCGTCGGCGCGGTCGTCGAGATCGAGCACCTCGCCCCCAGTCCGATTGGGTCCAGGGTGACCTGTTGCGCCCGGGTGATCCACGTCGACGGCCCGACGATCACGTTCCAGATCGAGGCCCACGACGAGATCGAGCCGATCGCCAAGGGGATCCACAAGCGCCGGGTGGTCGAGATCGGCCGGTTCGCCCGGCGGGTCGCGAAGAAATCGGCACAACGTTAGAGCGGTTTCCTGATGAGTTGCGCAGTTCGCCGCTGGGACTCGACCGTTCGCCCTGTGGAGTGCGGGAGCTT
>CALCIC010000671.1 GCA_937907405.1 uncultured Isosphaeraceae bacterium
GACCTCGAAGTCGTCGCCGTCGTCCTCGACCGCCGAGAGCGCCTCGACTTCGGCGGTGTCGGCCGGGGACGGGGCGCCGCCGGGGGGGGCGGCGGCGGCCGCGCCGTCGACGTCGAGCCGCAGGGCCACGCCGCCGACGGTGATCACGTCCCCCGGGTTGAGGGCCTGCTGCCCGAGGATCTTCGCGCCGTTGACGAAGGTGCCGTTGGAGCTGCCCAGGTCGCGGACGAACAGTCGCCCCTCGGTTTCGAAGAGCTCGCAATGCCGGCGGCTCACCTGGGAAGAGCGGATCCGGATCAGGCAGTCGTCGTGCCGACCGATGCTGTTGACGCCTTCGATCAACTTGAGGGCCCTGGCCTCGGACCGACCCTTAACGACCTGAAGTGTGTAATTCATCGCGGAGCAATCCCGGCTGGACGGTCGCGGAGGACCTTATGTTGGAAACGCGGAAACGCGTGAGGAGAACTGCGTTATCGACGACTGCGACCTCTTGAAGCTACATTGTGGACTCGGGACACGCAAATAGAAAGCACGGGCTCGCCGATTCCGCCCTCCCCCGCCGCGGGATGGAGGACCACGTCTCGGAGCTCTCGGACGATTTGGAGAAGACCGCTTGCTTTCTCGGAAGACGGCCTTATACTAGGTTCACCGCTCGACTGAGGCGGACCCAAGCGGTCGGCCCGAAGGTCGGGGGCGACGGCCCACAAGGCCATTTTAGCGGGAGTAGCTCAGGGGTAGAGCACCACGTTGCCAACGTGGTTGTCGTGGGTTCAAATCCCATCTCCCGCTCTTTCGATAGCCATCTGGGTTGGCAACTTTCGCTCGAGCGCGTTGGGTGCGTATTGGCGAGTCAAGCCATCCCAGCCCGACGCGACCCGAGGAATTGCTGCTCATGAGTACTGGCGAAGCAAACGATCAGACGTCGGTTTCCGTCGATGATCCGGAAGTCGCGGCGGAGCCCGAAAAACGGAAGCTCGAGATCGACGTCCAGATCGCTGACGCCGGGGCCTGCAAGAAGCACGTCACGATCACCATCCCCCGCGCCGAGATCGAACGCCAGTTCGACGAGTCGCTGGGCAACTTCCAGAAGGAAGCGCAGGTCCCCGGCTTCCGGCCCGGCCGCGCCCCCAAGACGCTGGTCGTCAAGCGATTCCGCAAGCAGGTCTCCGACCAGGTCAAATCGACGCTGCTGATGGAGACGCTGGAGCAGGTCGACCGCGATTACCAGCTCAATCCGATCACCCAGCCCCGGCTCGACGTCGCGGCCATCGCGCTTCCCGACGAGGGGCCGATGTCGTTCGACATGGAAGTCGAGGTCCGTCCCGAGTTCACAGTCCCCGAATTCAAGGGGATGAAGGTCCAGCGGCCGATCCGGACCGTGACCGACAAGGACGTGGACGTCCAGTTCGACCGCTTCCTCGAGCGGTACGCCCAGATCGTCCCCAAGCTTGAGGGCGCGGCCGAGGTGGGGGACTACCTCACGGCCGACCTGACCTTCCTCAAGGACGACGAGGTGCTCAACGTCGTCAAGGAGATTCAGTTCCGGCTCCAGCCCGAACTGCGATTCCAGGACGGCCGGATTCCCGAGATCGGCAAGGCCCTCAAGGGCGCCAAGCCCGGCGAGACCCGCGAGGTCGACGCCCAGCTCGGCACGTCGGTGGTCAACCCCGACCTCCGCGGCAAGACCGTCAAGGTGAAGGTGGAGATCCACGACCTGAAGCAGGTCCGGCTGCCCGAGGTCAATCAGGACTTCCTGACGTCGATCGGCTTCGACAGCGTGGACGAACTGCGCGACGCCGTCCGCGACGCGTTGAATCGGCGGATCGCCAACCAGCAGCGGGCCGCCGTCCGCCGCCAGGTGCTCGACAAGCTGATCGAGTCGACCCCGTTCGACCTCCCCACCGATCTGGTCGGGCGGCAGGAGAAGGGGACGATCTCCCGGCTGGCCATGGAGTTGCGTCAGGAAGGGTTCACCAACGACGAGATCCGCGCCCGACAGGCCGAAATCCGGGCCAACGCCCACGAGATGACGCTCCGTTCGCTCAAGGAGTTCTTCATCCTGGCCAAGATCGCCGAGGCCGAGGACGTCAAGATCGAGGAAGAGGACCTGGAGCTGGAAATCGAGGCGATGGCCGAGAAATCCAACGAAAGCGTGCGCCGGGTCCGCGCCCGGGTCGAGAAGGAGGGCCTGGCCGACGCGCTGGCGACCCAGATCCTCGAACGCAAGGCGCTCGACCGCATCCTCGAATCGATCGAGTACGAGGACGTGGCGGCCGACGAACCCGACGTCGAGGTGGAGACGCTCGACGAAGCGGCGACCCCGGAGGCCGAAGCCGAGGCCGACGCGACGGGCGACGAATCGGCCGAAGCCTGAGCGCCGGCCGTCGTTCCACTTTTCTTTCGCCTTTCGGCCCTGGCCTTCGCGGCCGGGGCCGTATAATCCATTCTTCGGCGATCGACGCCGCTTCGATCCTGTGTGCAGACGCTGACAGCGAAGGACCATTCCATGCCCTTTGACCATCCACTCGCGGACCCGATGCTGCAACGCGGCCGCGACTACGCGCGCCAGAGGCAGATGACCCTTGGCGACCTGCTGCTCGAGAATCGGATCATCTTCCTGGAAGGCGTGATCAACGACGCCGTCGCCAACAACGCGGTGATGAAGTTCCTGTACCTCCAGTACGAGAACCGGACCCAGGGGATCAGCTTCTACATCAACAGCCCCGGCGGCAGCGTCAGCAGCACGTTGGCGATCTACGACACCATGCAGTTCATCGAATGCCCGGTCGCGACCTACTGCATCGGCCTGGCGGCCTCGGGGGCGGCGGTGCTGCTGGCCGGCGGCAGCAAGGGGCGGCGGTACTCGCTGCCGCACTCGAAGATCATGATCCACCAGCCCTACGGCCAGGTCGGCGGCCAGGTCTCGGACATCGAGATCCAGGCCGAGGAGATCGTCAAGAGCCG